>NZ_MLQM01000081.1:0-21485 GCF_001854525.1 Mycobacterium talmoniae | reverse complement strand
CGAACGGGCGGTCCAGCGGCTGGCCCTGCAGCGGCGCCGGCTGCCAGCTCCAGGAGACCACGGTGCCCACGCTGCTCACCGGTACCATCTCGGTCAGCTGTTCATAGGTGACCGGGTCGTATTCGGCGGGCGGGACGGGGGCCTGCTCGGCGGGGGCGCGGGGGGCGCGGGTGGGTCCAACGAGCAGCCCACGCCGTGCCGGCGCGACCAGGGCCCGCGCCAGCGGCACGCGGCGGAGTTGACCCGCCGACAGCGCGTGCGCGCCGCCGGACAACACGGTGGCCAGCCCGTCGGGAAGGCCGGCCAGCCACGGGCCGAGCCCGACCCGGTCCAGCGCGGTGATCAGCTCGTCGTCGGCGCAGTCCCCGCGGGCCACCAGCAGGTTGTCCCGAACGGTGGTGGCGAAGATGTGCGCGTCCTCGGCAAAAAAGCCGACGGCGGTGCGCAATTCGGCCTCGTCCAGCTGGTGCAGCGCGGTACCGTCCAATGCCACCTCGCCCTCCAGCGGCGGCACCAGGCCGGCGAGGGTCATCAGCAGCGTCGTCTTGCCGGTGCCGCTGGGGCCGGTGACCGCGAGCCTGGCGCCGGGCGGCAGCTCCACGGCCACCTCGACCGCATGCTGCGCACGGTAACCGGTCCGCACCGCCGCCTCGAGCCGGCGGGTCGGTGCGGGCGAGGCCGGCACGGCGGCCGGGCGCGCGGCCGGAGTGTCTTCGGGCGTCAGGTCGAGCAGCCGGCGCGCGGCGATGCGCGACCGGGTCAGCTGGATCGCGGCGGCCGGCAACGCGGTGGTCGCCTCAAAGGCCGACAGCGGCAACAACATCAGCACCGCCAGCGTGGTGGGGGCGACCGCGGGTGCGATCGCGATCCCGGCCAGCAGCGCGCCCAGCACGCTGACCCCGATCGCGGCGGTGGGCATGGCCGCGGCGATCGCCGCGGGTTTCGCGGCGGCGTCGACGGCCTCGGCCCAGTCGTGTTGTCGGCGCTGGGATTCGGTGATCACCGCGGGCAGGACGCCGCCGATCCGCAGCTCGGGGGCGTGTTCCAGCGCCAGCATGGCCGACCTGTCACGGTCGGCGAGATGCTGTCGGGCAACCTCTTCCTGGGCGACGGCGGCCCGGGCGGACAGCCGCGGCGCCAGCACCCCGGCCACCAGCAGGCACACCGCCAAAACCGCGGCGGCGGCCGGGTTGATCAGCGCGATCGCCGTCACCGCGGCCACGCCGAGCGCCGCCGCGACCCCGATCGGCAGCAGGGCGCGCACCAAAACGTCGGCCAACTGGTCGACGTCGACACCCACGCGCGCCACCAGCTCCCCGCTGTGCAGCCGCGCGGTGACCGCCACCGGCCCGTGGGCCAACCGGTGGTAGATGTGCGTGCGGGCGGTGCCGGCGGCGCGCAGCGCGGTGTCGTGGGTGGCCAGCCGCTCGCAGTAGTGCAGGACGCCGCGAGCGATCGCGAATGCGCGCACCGCGACCACCGCGACCGACAGGTCCAGCACCGGGGGCATCTGCCAGGCGCGGGTGATCAGCCAGGCCGACACCCCGGCCAACGCCAACGCGCTGGACAGCGACAACACCCCCAACCCGATCGCCAGCAGCAGCCGGGGCAGCCGCGGCCGCAGCAGCGTCGCGGCCGCGGTCCGCAGCGGATCAGACCGGCGCATGCTGCACGTCGCTTTCGTGGCGCACCGTGACCACCTGGTCCCCGACGGCCAGGACCGGCTCGCGATGCCCGACCACCACCACCGTCGCCCCCGCCCGGGCCCGCGCGACCAGCGCCCGCAACACCCGCGCCTCGGTGGCCGGGTCCAGGTGCGCGGTCGGCTCATCGAGCAGCAGCACCGGCGCCGCCGACCCGAGCGCGCGGGCCAGGCCCAGCCGTTGCCGCTGCCCCAGCGACAGCCCCACCCCGCCGCGACCCAGCACGGTGTGCAGTCCGTTGGGCAGCTGCGCTACCACCTCATCGAAACCCGCTGCCGTGCAGGCGGTGTCGACATCGGCAAGGTCGCCGAACAGGGCCAGGTTGGCGGCGACGGTGCCCGGGATCAGGGCCGGGCGCTGCGGCAGCCAGGACAGTTGTGGCCACCATGCCGTGGGGTCGAGGTCGGCGATGTCGACGCCGGCCACCGTGATGTGACCCGCGGTCGGGGCGGTGAGCCCGGCGATGGCCGCGAGGGTGGTGGATTTTCCCGCGCCGTTCGGCCCGGTCAGCACGGTCAGCTGTCCGGGCTCGATCAGCGCGCTGAGCTCATCGGGGGCGTCGCCGTCCCGGCCGGCGACGCTGAGCCGCTCGATGCGGATCGCCGCGCCGCGCGCACCGACGGTGCGTCGTCCCCGCGCAGCTCGGGTCGGCTCGTCGATCAGCGCGAACGCCTTATCGGCCGCCGCGCGGCCGTCCTGGGCGGCGTGGAACTCCACCCCGATGCGGCGCAGCGGCCAATACACGTCCGGCACCAGCAGCAACACGGTCAGGCCGGCGGGCAGGCTCATGGCCCCGAACACCAACCGCAAACCGATGCTGACCGCGACCAGTGCCACCCCGAGCGTGGCCAGCAGTTCCAGCACCAGCGCGGACAGGAACGCGATCCGCAGGGTGGCCATCGCCGAACGGCGGTGCGCGGCTGAGAGTTCGGCGATGCGCCGCTCCGGGCCGGTGGCGCGCCCGAGCGCCCGCAGGGTGGGGATGCCGGCGATGAGATCCAGCAGCCGGGCCTGCAGCGCGGTCATCGCGTCCAACGCGGCCGCCGAACGTTCCGCGGTGGCCATGCCGATCAGCACCATGAAGAGCGGGATCAGCGGCAAGGTGACCGCCACGATCGCGGCCGCCTTCAGGTCGTAGACCGCGATCACCGCCGCGGTGGCCGGGGTCAGGATCGCGGCCAGCAGCAGCGCCGGCAGGTACCCGGTGAAATACGGGCGCAGGCCGTCGAGTCCGCGGGTCACCACCGTGGCCGCGGCGTCGCGGCGGTGTGCCAGCTCCCGCGGGTCCCGGGCGGTGACCGCGGCCAGCACCCGACCGCTCAGCTCGGCGATCACCGCGCTGGCGCCGCGCTGACCGACCCGGGCCTGCCACCAGTGCGCGGCGGTGCGCACGATCCACAGCACAACCAGCAGCGTCAACAGCGGTGCCCAGTCGCCGAGGCTGCGGGCCGACGGATCGGTGATCACGTGAGCGACGATGTGCGCCAACACGATCGCCGAGGCGACCGCGCAGCCCGAGATCACCACACCGCAGCCCACCGTGGCGACCAGCAGGCGGCGCACCGCCACCGAGGCCCGCCACAGGCGCGGGTCTAGCGGTGCGCGGCTGGCGTTCAGGATGCCTGCCTGGCCAGCCCGATCGACGCCGGAATCTGTTCAGCGGAGATCCGTTGCCGAAACACCCAATACGTCCAGCCCTGGTACACCATGGCCAGCGGGGCGAAGATCACCGCCGCCCACGTCATGATCTTGAGCGTGTACGGCGTCGACGACGCGTTGTAGATCGTCAGGCTCCAGTCCGGGTTCAACGTGGACGGCACCAGGTTCGGATACAGCGCACCGAACAGGATGGTGACCACCGCCGCCACCACCACCGCGGTGCACGCGAACGCCCAGCCGTCGGAGACCCGGCGCCACACCACCGCCACCGCGGCCAGCTGCGCCAGCACCGCGATCCCCAGCGCCAGCCAGGTCCACCCGGTGCCGTGCGCCACCTGGGTCCACACCCCGAAGACCGCGACCAGCGCCGTCACCGGCAGCGACAACCACACCGCGAACCGGTGCGCGTCGTCGCGGATCGCGCCGGCGGTCTTCACCGCTACGAACACCGCGCCGTAGAACAGGAACAACCCACCGGTGGCCAGCCCGCCCAGCAGGGTGTAGGCGTTGATCACGTCGGTGACCGACAGGTGCACCTGGTGGTCGGCGTCCACCGGCAGCCCGCGGACCAGCACCGCGAACGCCACCCCCCACAGGATCGCCGGCAGCCAGGACCCGGCGGCGATCCCGAAATCCGCCCAGGCCCGCCACTTTGGATCGTCGATCTTGCCGCGCCATTCGATCGCCACGACGCGCACGATCATCCCGAACAGGATCGCCAGCAACGGCAGGTACAGGGTGGAGAACACCGACGCGTACCAGCCGGGAAACGCCGCGAACATCGCGCCGCCGGCGGTGATCAGCCACACCTCGTTGCCGTCCCAGACCGGGCCGATGGTGTTCAGTGCGGCCCGGCGATGCGCCTCCGGGTCGCCGGCTCCCACCCGGCCGAACGGGGCCATCAGCATGCCCACCCCGAAGTCGAAGCCCTCCAGGATGAAAAACCCCAGGAACAGCACCGCAACCAGGATGAACCACAGTTCTTGAAGTCCCACGGGTTTGTACCTCCCTGCGTTCAGTAGGCAAACGACAGCGGCGCGACGTCGTCGGCGCCCGGCGGGGCGGGCGGCGCCGGTTCGGCATCGTGTTCCTGCGGTCCTTCGGCGATGTAGCGCTGCAGCAGCCAGAACCAGATCACCGCGAGCACCGCGTAGACCAGGGTGAACACCACCAGCGAGGTCACCACCATGCCGGCGGCGTGCCGCGACACCCCTTCGGCGACGGTGAGCCGGACATCCTGGTCGCCGGTCGGGTTGGGCACCACGACCCACGGCTGGCGGCCCATCTCGGTGAAGATCCATCCGGCGCTGTTGGCCAAAAACGGGGTGGGAATGGTCAGCAGCGCAAACCAGGAGAACCAGCGCTGATTCGGGATGCGCCCACTGCGGGTCAGCCACAACACGGTCAGCGCGAACAACACCGGAACCAGCAGCAGCCCGATCATCGCCCGGAACGACCAGTAGGTGACGAACAGATTGGGCCGGTAGTCGTTGGGGCCGAAGCGATCCACGTAGTTGCGCTGCATATCGCGCACACCCTGCAACGTCACGTCGTGAAACCGGCCTTCGGCCAAAAACGGCAGCACATAGGGCACTTCGATCACCCGGGTGAGGTGGTCGCAGTTGTTCTGCCTGCCTACGGTCAGCACGGAGAAATTGGGGTCGGTGGCGGTGTCGCACAACGACTCCGCCGACGCCATCTTCATCGGTTGCTGATGAAACATCAGCTTGCCCTGCGCGTCGCCGGTGAAAAACAAGCCGACCGCGGCAATCAACGCAACCCCGCAGCCCAGCAGGGCCGCCGGGCGATACATGGTGCGGGCGTCGGTGTCGGCGGCCGGCGCGTCGGTGTCGCCGGCGGCCACCCCGGCCCGGGAGCGGACCATCCACCAGGCGCACACCGCGGCCACGAAGGTCCCCGCCGTCAAGAACGCGCCGGCCACCGCGTGGGAAAACGCGGCTCGCGCAGTGTTGTTGGTGAACAGCGCCAGGATGCTGTCCAGCTCGGCGCGTTTGGTGGCCGGGTTGTAGTGGGCGCCGACCGGATGCTGCATAAACGAGTTGGCGGCGATGATGAAGAACGCCGACGCGTTGGTCGCGATCGCGACGATCCAGATACACACCAGATGCACCAGTCGGGGCAGCCGACCCCAGCCGAAGATCCACAGCCCGATGAAGGTGGATTCGAAGAAGAAGGCCGCCAGCCCCTCCATCGCCAACGGGGCGCCGAACACGTCGCCGACGAACCGCGAATACTCGCTCCAGTTCATCCCGAACTGGAATTCCTGCACGATCCCGGTGGCCACCCCGACCGCGAAGTTGATCAAAAACAGCTTGCCGAAGAACTTGGTCAGCCGATACCAGGCCGGGTTGCCGGTGGCCACCCACACCGTCTGCATCACCGCGACCAGGGGGGCCAGCCCGATCGTGAGCGGCACGAAGATGAAGTGGTAGACGGTGGTGATCCCGAACTGCCACCGCGACACGTCGACGACGTCCATCTGGCACCTCCCGGTTAGCTACGACGCAGTGTAGTAGTTGGGTCGGCTCGGCACTAGAGAACTGTTGTCTAGGTAACGGTGCGGTCCGTTCGGTGGGCTAGGGACCCGAGAGCACCTCGTCGACTTTCTTCGAGGCGCGACGGATGCCGAACGACGAGGCGATCTCGAAGACGCCGATGATCACCAGCCAGATACCGACGACCAGCGTGAGTATCCCCAGGGATTCGAAGGGTGAGGCGAGCATCACGATGCCGGCCAACAGGCTGATCACCCCGACGAAGATCTCCCAGCCACGCCCGGGCAGCCCCGGGTCGCTGATCGCCGAGACCGTGGTGGCCACGCCCCGGAAGATGAACCCGACCCCAATCCAGATCGCGAGCAACAGAATCGCGTAGCCCTCACCGAAGTGTCGGAAGCACAACACCGCCAACACCAGCGACGCCGCACCGCTGATGAACAACAGCACCCGCCCGCCGGCGGTGATATGCAAGCTGAACGCGAAAAACACCTGTGCGGCGCCGGTGACCAGCAGATAGACACCGAACAGGATCGCGGCGGCGATGATGCTATCGCCGGGCCAGACCAAGACCAGGACGCCCAGGATCAGCGCCAGCACGCCCGATACCAGGGTGGACTTCCACAGATGCGGCAACAAATTTGGCACAGCCGGAGTTTCCATGCCCCCAGTTTGACAGTTCCGGCAATTTTCGGCGGGGGTATTCGCTGCCTTATCGCGCCGTGTCCGCGCCGGGTCCCCGGTCAGGCCGAGCGGCGTGCCGCGCTTTGCGGAGCGTAGATCTCGGCGAGAAACTGCTCGACCGCCACCGCGGCGTGCGCCGCGCGCGGCGAACTGAAGATGTCGAACGCATGCTGGGCGTACGGCAACTCGGCGTAGACGACCGGCGCCGTGCTGTGTTCGCGCAGCCGCGCGGTGAAGCTACGCGCCTGCTCCACCGGGATCAGCGAATCGTTGGTGCCGTGCAGCACGAAAAACGGTGGCGCGTCGGGCGAGACGTAGCTGATCGGCGACGCCGCCTGGTACACGTCGGGAAACTTGCGCCGGCTCTGCTTGAACACGTAGCGCTGCACGGTCGGCACCAACTGCGGGTGCATCGAATCGTCGTCGCGGGTGAAGTCGTAGATGCCGTAGAACGGGACCGCGGCCTGCACCCGGGTGTCGGCGTCTTCGAAACCCGGCTGAAACTGCGGGTCGTTGGGGGTCAGCGCGGCCAGCGACGACAGGTGACCGCCGGCCGAGCCGCCGGTGATCGCGATCCAGTCCGGGTCGCCGCCGTACTCGGCGATGTGCTCCTTGGTCCAGGCGATCGCACGTTTGACGTCGACAATGTGATCCGGCCACGTCGAACGCGGGCTGAGCCGGTAGTTGATCGACACGCACACCCAGCCCAGCTCGGCCAGGTGGCTCAGCAACGGATGCGCCTGCCCGCGTTTGCTGCCCAGCATCCACGCGCCGCCGGGCACCTGCAGCAGCACCGGCGCGCGACCGCCGCGGTCCAGGTCGGGACGACGCCAGATGTCGAGATGGTTTCGGCTGCCGTAGGCGCCGTAGGCGACATCGGAGTCGTGGGCGTAGTCGCGGTAGATCCGCAGCATGCGCACCACCCCGGGTTTTTTGGCGGTCGCCCCGCCCGGTGCGGGCCGCTTCCAGATGTCGGCGGACGCGGTGCGCCGGTCGGTGCCCAGTTCGGCATCCAGCGCGGCCGTCAGCGGCGCATTGGACGCGCGCCCGGCGCGGTGCAGCCCGAGCAGCCCCAGCCAGGACAGGACGCTCACCAGCCAGGTGAAGCGCCGGACCCGCGGCGACAGCCGCCGCGACACCAGGGACAGCGCCGCCGACTGGGCGGCGATGAGCTGCAGCGGCAGCTCGCTGGCGAACAACCCCAACGCGAACGCATACAGCGACGGGTAGCCCCGTTTGGTCACCGGCCGGTACCCGTTGACGGTGAGGACGGCGCCGGTGAGGGAGACGAACATGGCGGCAAACTGCTTCATGGGGACCACTAAATCATCTGCGCCGACGGCCCCGCCCGGCCCCTTATGCTTTGCCCATGCTGGCGGATCGCGGGCCTGACCCGACGGCGCCGCTGTGGCGGGCCGCGCAGGTGTTCCGGCTGCTGAGCTGCGTGTACGCGCTGGGGTTTCAGATCGCGGTCAACTCGGATCTGCAGCGGCCGCTGCTGGCCTGGCTGCTGTTCGCGGTGTTGATCGGCTGGAGCGCGGCCTGCGCGGTCGCCTACCTGCGGGGGTTCGGCCGCCGGCCGGCCTGGGTGCTCGCCGAGCTCGCGGTGGTGGTGGCGCTGGTGTTGTCCACCGACGTGGTGGCCTCGCGGGCGTGGGCGCTGAGCAACCAGTCCTGGCCGACGACGTTGTGGGCCACCAACGCCACGGTGTCGGCGGCGATCCAATTCGGCTCGGTCGGCGGGATGCTGACCGGCCTGGCGGTGATGGCCGCCAGCGTCACGCTCAAGGGCCACGTCAACTACAACCTGGGCCGCGACGCGACGATCGTGATCGAGTTGGCCGTCGCCCTGGGGGTCGGGATGGCCGCCCAGACCGCGCGGCGCGCCCACGCCGAGCTCGAGCGGGCGGCCCGGCTGTCGGCGGCATTCCAGGAGCGGGAACGGGTGTCGCGCCGCGTGCATGACGGCGTGATCCAGGTGCTGGCGTTGGTCGCCAAGCGCGGCCGCGAAATCGGCGGCGCCACCGCGGAATTGGCGGAGTTGGCCGGGGAACAGGAGGGTGCGCTGCGCCGCTGGGTGACCTCGGTCGACGTCGACCACGACGGCGAGGCGACGGTGGTGGACCTGCGGACCTTGCTGAGTCGCCGGGAGGCCACCGGTGTCTCGATGAGTTTGCCGGGCACCGCGGTGCCGCTAGAGCGCGGTGTGGCCGTCGAGTTGGACGCCGCGGTGGGCAATGCCCTCGACAATGTCCGGTCCCACGCCGGGCCGGACGCCCGCGCATTCGTCTTGCTGGAAGATCTGGGGGATACCGTGACGGTCAGCGTTCGCGACGACGGCGTGGGGATCGCCGCCGGCCGGTTGGAGGAGGCGTCCCGGCAGGGCCGGGTCGGGGTCTCGAAGTCGATTGTGGGACGGCTGGTGTCGCTGGGCGGCACCGCGGAGCTGACCACCGACGTCGGCGAAGGAACCGAATGGGAGCTCAGCGTGCCGCGTCGAGGTGGTCGCCGTGGCTGATCCGGTGACGCTGTCGGTGATGGTGGTCGACGACCATCCGATCTGGCGGGACGCGGTGGCCCGCGACCTGGCCGAGGACGGGTTTACCGTGGTCGCCACCGCCGACGGGGTGGCCGCGGCGCGGCGCCGGGCCGCCGTGGTCAAGCCCGACGTAGTGGTGATGGATATGCAATTGGCCGACGGCAACGGCGCGCAGGCCACCACGGAGGTGCTGACGGTGTCGCCGGCCACCCGTGTGCTGGTGCTGTCGGCCTCCGACGAACGCGACGACGTGCTGGACGCCGTCAAGGCCGGCGCGACCGGGTATCTGGTGAAAAGCGCGTCGAAAACCGAACTGGCCGAGGCGGTGCGGGCCACCGCCGCCGGGCGTGCGGTGTTCACCCCGGGGCTGGCCGGTTTGGTGTTGGGGGAGTACCGGCGCATCGCGGCCGAACCCGATGCCGGGCCGGGCGCGCCGCGGCTGTCCGCACGGGAAACCGAAGTGCTGCGCTATGTCGCGAAGGGATTATCGGCCCGGCAGATCGCCACGAAGCTGTCGCTGAGCCATCGCACCGTGGAAAACCATGTCCAGGCGACGTTTCGGAAGCTGCAGGTCGCCAACCGGGTGGAGTTGACCCGGTACGCCATCGAGCACGGGCTGGACAAGTAACCCCGGCGAGCAGACGCAGATTCGCACGCCGGGGACGGCGGGAGTGCGAATCTGCGTCTGCTCGCGGAGGTGGCCCGCGTCAGCGCGGCGGCGCCACCAGCCGGACGGCGTGCTCGGTCACCGCGTCCAGGTCGTCGCCGAGGTTGCCGGCCAGCCACTGCTGGGCGAGCTCGGCCATCGCGCCGGTATACATCGCCGCACCGACCTGCGCGGCCACCGGGTCGGCGTGCGGATCGACCTCGGTGAGCACCAGCTCGCGCAGCCCCTCCTGCGCGATCGCCCGCCGACCCACCAGCACCGGGTTGGCACGGGCCTCGGTGAACAGCACCCGGCCCCGGCGCGGATCGGCCGAGCTGAACCCGAGCACCGCACGCACCCCGGCCCGCATCCGCGCCCGATCGTCGTCGCCCGCCGCGGTCACCGCAGCTTCGACCTGCGCGATCAACTCGGCGGCCACCCGGTCGTACACCGCGCCGAGCAACTCGTCGGTGTCGGTGAAGCTCTCGTAGAAGTAGCGGGTGTGCAGGGCGCATTCGCGGCACACCGACCGCACCGACACCGCGGCCTCGCCGCCGGCCCCGAACAGGCGAAACGCGGCGTCGATCAGCAGCCCACGCCGCTCGGCCCGGCGGTCGGTCAACGACACGCCGGCCCAGCGGGTCGGGCTCGACATCGACCCAGCCTATCTTTCCCAAGGTCTGGCCACGGGTGTATCCAGACGAGTATCGTGACAACGGGCGTATTCAAAACCGGAAAGGGCTCGTCATGCAGATCGTGTTGCCGCATCAGCTGCTCGGACATCAGCTCAACGGGTTCTTCGACAAGCAGGTGCGCAGCCGCTATTTCCGCGGCCTGGAGTTCGCCGGCCCGGCCGGTGATCCGGGCTGGTTCGGGCCGGGCAGCGCGGTGTGGCACGTGCACTCCCACTTCCCGGCGCTGCTGTTCGGGCTGCAATGCGCGGCCTACATCGAGCGGTTCGATCCCAGCATCTTCTGGATGGGCGTCGACCACTCCCGCATCGTCGAGCGCGATGAAACCGGGGAGGTGACCGGGCGGATCGATCCCGAAGGCGCCAAAGTGCGGCTGGGACACTCGTTGTCGTTCTTCATCGCCACCGCCTACGGCTCCACCGAGACCGCCGAGCGGGCCGCCCGCACCGTCCGGTCGATGCACCACACCGTCAAGGGCGTGCGGCCGGACGGGCTGCCCTACGACGCCGACGACCCGGATTGGCTGCGCTGGAACTACGCGACGGTGGTCTGGGGGATCGCCACCGCGCACGAGCTGTATCACCCGCAACCGCTGCGCGGGGCCAAGCTCGACCGCTACTACGGCGAATTCGTCCGGGTCGGACAGGCGTTGGGCGGCACCGACCTGCCGGCGACCAAGGCCGAGACGCTGGAGTGCCTGGAGGCGTATCTGCCGCGGTTGGCGATCACCCACGGCACCGCGATGGCGACCGGGTCGAATGTTCGCCCGACGGGTCCGCTGGGCCCGATCGGCCCGGCGTTGGATTGGGCCATCCGCGACACCCTGCCGAAATGGGCGGCCGCGATGGTGATGCACCAGTCACCCAACCCCATCGAGCGGACCGCGCGGCGCACCGCGATGTGGACCTTGATCAACGGACTGCACACCGCGATGGGGCCGCTGCCGGAGTTCCGGGCCGCGCAGGCCCGGGTGGCCCACGGCACCAGCTGCGCGCACACGATGCCCAGCTATGTGCCCGGCACCGATCCGGAGCAAAGCCGGGAGCGGGTCGAACAGCTGGTGTGAGTGACCAAGCCGACATCGTCGACCGCAATATTCGCGCTGGTGGGCCCGTTGGACCAGGCATTGCCAACGGGAAAGGACAGCAGCGATGACCAACCGCCGAACCGACGCCGATGTGCAGGGCTTCCACGTCTCCGAAACGTTCACCGCGCACCTGCAGCAGGTGTTAGTGGACCTCATTGAACTGCATCTGCAGGGTAAGCAGGCGCACTGGAACGTCGTGGGGACCAACTTCCGTGACCTGCACCTGCAACTCGACGAGCTCGTCGACTTCGCCCGCGAGGGCAGTGACACCATCGCCGAGCGGCTGCGGGCGCTGGACGCGGTGCCCGACGGCCGCTCCGACACCGTCGCCGCCACCACCACGTTGCCGCAGTTCCCGGCCTATGAGCGCAGCAGCACCGACGTGGTCGACCTGATCAGCACCCGTATCTACGCGACGGTGGCCACGCTGCGCGGCGTGCACGACGCCGTCGACGCCGAGGACCCCAGCACCGCCGACCTGCTGCACGAGCTGATCGACGGACTGGAGAAGCAGGCCTGGCTGATCAAGTCGGAGAACCGCAAGGTGTAACGGGTGCCTCACCGTGCGTCGGCGCGGTGGGGCACCTCCGGGCGGCGGCCGTCGGTGTCGACGGCGGGCCGGCGGCCGGTCAGATACCAGGTGTGCATGATGCCCTTGCCCTTGACCGCGACGTCGCCGCGTTCCTCGAAAACAAAGGCATGCCGCAGCCGTTCGTAGACGTCCTGCGGCACCTGAATGCGGCCCGCGGTGTCGGTCGACTCCATCCGGGAGGCGACGTTGACGGCGTCGCCCCACACGTCGTAGAAGAAGCGGCGCGTGCCCACCACCCCGGCCACCACCGGCCCGGCCGCCAGACCGATGCGGATCCGCAGCGGGCGTCCGTGCGGATCCTGCATCACGGCGACGGCCTCGGCCATGTCCAGGGCCAGATTCGCCAGCGCGTCAAGGTGATCCGGGCGGGGGATGGGCACCCCGCTGACCACCATGTACGAGTCGCCGCTGGTTTTGACCTTCTCCAGCCGGTGTTTCTCGGCGATCAGGTCGAAATCGGTGTACAGCAGGTCCAGGAAGCGGACCAGGTCGGCCGGGGTGGTGTCGCTGGCGTTTTCGGTGAAGTCGGCGATGTCGGCGAACAGGATCGACGCGTCGTCGTATTTGTCGGCGATGACGGCGCGGGCCGGGTCCTTCAACCGCTCGGCGATGCTGGCGGGCAACATGTTGGCCAGCAGTGCCTCGGACCGTTCGTATTCGGCCTCCATGGCCGCCTCGGCGCGGGCGGTCTCGCGCAGCGTGTACCAGACCGTCGCCACCACCATCACGCACGACGAGATGATCGTGAACACGAAACTCACCGTCTGCGCCCAGGCCGGCGCGGCCCCGGTGTCCGTCGGCGCCAAGAACTGCAACACGATCGTCAACGCCGCGCCCAGCGCGGCCAGGCTGGCCGCCAGCACGATGTGCTCCACGCCGAGGATCAACACCACCAGCGTCGCGGACACCAAGAAGTAGAACTGGGCGCCAGCTCCGGTACCCACCGCCCAAGCGATGACGAAGATCGCGACGTAGGCCACGCCGATGAAGGTCAGCGGGCCGACCAGCTCACCGTATTTGTACAGCTTCGGCGTCACCGCGAAAATCACCGCGGTAGCCAGGTTGATCAGGCCGATCCACCACAGCGCGTTGCCGGTGAACAACTGCATTACGCCGAAGATGGTGGTGATCGTTGCGCCGATCCAGGCCGTGATCTTGAGGACCCGCATCCGCCGCGTCGATCCCTCGGCCCAGTGCTGGGTGCGGGCCGGGACGCAGTGCGACCGTCGGTAGGGACTCTCGGCCACCACCGACGCAGCGCAGCCGCGCCTGATCACGTGCCCAGCCTAGCCTGGTGAGCTGGATGTTTGTCCGGATAGTGACGGGAGTGCCCTCGGTGAGATTCGAACTCACACTGTACGGGTTTTGAATCCGTTTCCTCTGCCAGTTGGGATACGAGGGCGTGCGGCTGTGCGGTCCTCCACCATAGTCGATGGCAGCTGGGTGAACTCGCGGTGACCCCGGCGTCGCTGATCAGCGCCACTCGCGACAGAATGACGTCATGACCGGCCCCACGACCGACACCGACGCCCCCACCACGCATCGGGTTCTGATCGCCGAAGACGAGACGCTCATCCGGATGGATTTGGCCGAGATGCTGCGCGAAGAGGGCTATGACGTGGTCGGGGAGGCCGGCGATGGCCAGGAGGCCGTCGACCTGGCCGAGCAGCTCCGGCCGGACCTGGTGATCATGGACGTCAAGATGCCCCGCCGCGACGGCATCGACGCGGCGTCGGAGATCGCCAGCAAGCGCATCGCCCCGATCGTGGTGCTGACGGCGTTCAGCCAGCGCGACTTGGTCGAACGGGCCCGCGAGGCCGGCGCGATGGCGTACCTGGTGAAGCCGTTCTCGATCAGCGACCTGATCCCGGCCATCGAACTGGCGGTGGGCCGGTTCAGTGAGATCGCCGCGCTGGAACGCGAAGTCGCCAGCTTGTCGGAGCGGTTGGCGACCCGCAAGCTCGTCGAGCGCGCCAAGGGGCTGCTGCAGGCCAAACAGGGCCTGACCGAGCCGGAGGCGTTCAAGTGGATCCAGCGCGCCGCGATGGACCAGCGCACCACGATGAAGCGGGTGGCTGAGGTGGTGGTGGAAACCCTCGGCGCCCCGGAACCCGGCACCGAGTCCTGACGTGGTGTCGGCGGTTAGCCGATCGCCTGACTAGGCGGCGCCGCAGATCTTCCAGCCGTTTTCACGCACCATGTGAAACGTGTCGACCTGCCCAAGTTGATCCGTCTGGGTCACGTCGGCAGTGTTACCCATGACCGTCACCGACATGATCGTGGCGTAGTTCGGCCCGCCCCGATCGCGAATGCCCTGCAGGACGGCGGTGTTGACGTGACGGAGCCTCGCGCACTGGTTACCGAGCCAGGTGTTCCAGTCCGATCTGTTGTAGGCATCGATTGAGGCCAGGAAAACCTGGCGTATTTGAGCCTCATCGGAGGTGTTACTGGCCGCCGGCCGCGGAGGCGGGGGCGGGGGCTCGATCGACTCCAATGTCGGCGGCGCCGCCGGATCGGCCCGCGCCGGCGACCACGCCAGCGGCCCAGACATCGACACGGCGCAGGTCAGCACCGCCGCGCTAGCACCAGCAACAATGCGTGAGACCGCCGTCAATGTGACCTCCGGATGGCCTAGCGCGAGGGCGCGCAAATGTACGGCTAGACCCTACTGGCGGCGTACATTTGCGCACGCTCGCGGGCGAAAGCCTCAGCGGGCGACGATGACCGAGGAGCCGTGCCCGAACAGGCCCTGGTTGGCGGTGACGCCGACGGTGGCGCCCTCAACCTGGCGCCCGGTGGCCGTCCCCCGCAGCTGCCAGGTCAGCTCGCACACCTGCGCGATCGCCTGGGCGGGAATGGCCTCACCGAAGCAGGCCAGCCCACCGGACGGGTTGACCGGCACTTTGCCACCGATCGTGGTGGCGCCGCTGCGCAGCAGCGCCTCGCCCTCGCCCTTGGCGCACAACCCCAGGTGCTCGTACCAGTCGATCTCCAGCGCGGTGGACAGGTCGTAGACCTCGGCCAGGCTGACGTCCTCGGGCCCGATCCCGGCTTCGGCGTAGGCGGCGTCCAGGATCTGGTCCTTGAACACCCGCTCCGGTGCGGCCGCGACGGCGGTGGAATCGGTTGCAATGTCCGGCAATTCGGGCAGGTGCTGGGGGTAGCGCGGGGTGACGGTGCTGATCGCGCGCACCGACGGCACCCCGTCCAGCGAACCCAGGTGCTTGCGGGCGAACTCCGCGCTGGCCACGATCAGCGCGGCCGCGCCGTCGGAGGTGGCGCAGATGTCGAGCTGGCGCAGCGGGTCGGCGACCACCGGGCTGGCCAGCACGTCCTCCACCGCGGATTCCTTGCGGTAGCGGGCATTCGGGTTCTGCAGGCCGTGCCGGGAGTTCTTCACCTTCACCTGGGCGAAGTCCTCGGAGGTGGCGCCGTACAGATCCATCCGGCGCCGGGCCAGCAACGCGAAGTACACCGGGTTCATCGCCCCGATCAGGTGGAACCGCTGCCAGTCCGGGTCGTTCTTGCGTTCCCCGCCGACCGGGGCGAACGCGCCCTTGGGGGTGGTGTCGGCGCCGATCACCAGCGCCACGTCGCAGAACCCGGCCAGGATCTGGGCGCGGGCGCTCTGCAGCGCCTGCGAACCGGACGCGCAGGCGGCGTACGACGACGACACCGGCACCCCGTTCCAGCCCAGCTTCTGGGCGAACGTCGAGCCGGCGATGAAGCCCGGGTAGCCGTTGCGGATGGTGTCGGCGCCGGCCACTAGCTGGATCTGCCGCCAGTCCAGACCGGCCTCGGCCAGCGCGGCGCGGGCGGCGACCACCCCGTACTCGGTGAAGTCGCGACCCCACTTGCCCCACGGGTGCATGCCCGCACCGAGGATGTACACCGGCTGGGGGGTCATGCGGCCACCTTCTTCCACGCGTAGACGAGGCGCTCGACCCCGTCGTCGTCGGTGTATAGCGGCATGGTGGTCAGCTCCATCTCCATGCCGACCTTCAGGTCCGCGGCCAGCGTGCCGTCGACCACCTTGCCCAGCACGATCAGGCCCTCGTCGGCCAGCTCGACCGCGGCGATCGCGAACGGCTCGAACGGGTCCGGCGCCGGGTAGGGGGCCGGCGGCGGGTAGCGGTTTTCGGTGTAGCTCCACACCGTGCCGCGCCGCGACAGCGGCACCGGCTCGAGCACGTCGCCGTCACAGGCAGGGTTGGGGCAGTTATTGGCGCGCGGCGGGAACACATAGGTGCTGCACTGCGGGCACTTGGCGCCGATGAGATGGGTTTGACCGGATTCGTCGGTGGCGAACCACCCGTCGATGGCCGGTTGCGAGGCTACGTCTGGCACCCGGTCAGCGTACCGAGAACCGCGGAGAAACTGAAACGTGTTCCAGTTTTGCCGCCTGGCGATGCCGACGATCAGTTCGGCACTCGAGGATGGTCAGACCCTGAAACACCGTCGAGCAAACCGGGAGCGGGAATGGTAATCGTCGCGGGCCACCTTATCGTCAAGCCCCAGCAGCGTGAGAGCTACTTAAATGGGTGCGTCTACGTCGTGCAGCGGGCCCGGCAAGCACCGGGGTGTCTGGACTTCTCGGTTTCGGCTGATCTGATCGACCCTGGGCGGGTCAACGTGTTCGAGCGCTGGGAGTCTCAGGCAGCCGTCAATGCATTCCGCGGCGGCGGTCCGAGCGACGGGCAGCGAGACGCCCTCGTGTCGGCGTCGGTCACCGAGTACGACATAA
Source organism: Mycobacterium talmoniae (assembly GCF_001854525.1). NCBI lineage: Bacteria > Bacillati > Actinomycetota > Actinomycetes > Mycobacteriales > Mycobacteriaceae > Mycobacterium > Mycobacterium talmoniae. Next base: position 4,623 of record NZ_MLQM01000081.1, on the reverse strand, counting down.
CCGCTGAGCGGCGGCTGGTCTGAGCCGCATGCGCGGCGCCACCATCCGACGTCTGCCGGGGTGCCTAGAGTTAGGTCCGTGAGCCCAGCCAAGACCGCCAGCGCCAAGGCGACCGCCGACCCGTCCGCGCCCGCCAAGCCCACGCTCATGCTGCTGGACGGCAATTCGCTGGCGTTCCGGGCGTTCTACGCGCTGCCGGCGGAGAACTTCAAGACGCAGGGCGGCCTGACCACCAACGCGGTCTACGGCTTCACCGCCATGTTGATCAACCTGCTGCGCGACGAAACCCCCACCCATATCGCCGCCGCGTTCGATGTGTCCCGGCAGACCTTCCGCGCCGAGCGGTACCCGGAGTACAAGGCCAACCGGTCGGCCACCCCCGACGAGTTCCGCGGCCAGATCGACATCACCAAGGAAGTGCTGGGCGCGTTGGGCATCACCGTGCTCGCCGAGGCGGGCTTCGAGGCCGACGACCTGATCGCCACCCTGGCCACCCAGGCCGAGAAGGAGGGCTACCGGGTGCTGGTGGTCACCGGGGACCGGGATTCGCTGCAGCTGGTCAGCGACGACGTCACCGTGCTGTACCCGCGTAAGGGGGTCAGCGAGCTGACCCGGTTCACCCCGGAGGCGGTGGTCGAAAAATACGGGCTGACCCCGGCGCAGTACCCGGATTTCGCCGCGCTGCGCGGCGACCCCAGCGACAACCTGCCCGGCATCCCCGGGGTGGGGGAGAAGACCGCCACCAAATGGATCGCCGAATACGGCTCGCTGCAGGGCCTGGTCGACAACGTTGACACGGTCAAGGGCAAGGTCGGCGACGCGTTGCGGGCCAACCTGGCGGCGGTGGTGCTCAACCGCGAACTCACCGACTTGGTGAAGGACGTGCCGCTGGCGCAGACCCCGGACACCCTGCAGATGAAGCCGTGGGACCGTGACCACATCCACCGGCTCTTCGACGACCTGGAGTTCCGGGTGCTGCGCGACCGGCTGTTCGACACGCTGGCGGCCGTCGAACCCGAGGTCGACGAGGGCTTCGATGTGCGCGGCGGCGCGCTGGCCCCGGGCACGGTGGCGGCGTGGCTGGCCGAGCACGCCAGCGACGGTCGGCGGGCCGGGCTGGCGGTGGTCGGCACCCACCTGGCCTACGACGGTGACGCCACCGCGCTGGCGATCGCCGCCGCCGACGGCGACGGCGGCTACCTCGACACCGCGGCCCTGACCCCCGACGACGATGCCGCGCTGGGCGGCTGGCTGGCCGACCCGGCGCAGCCCAAGGCGCTGCACGAGGCCAAGCTGGCCATGCACGACCTGGCCGGGCGGGGTTGGACGCTGGCCGGGGTCACCTCCGACACCGCGCTGGCCGCCTACCTGGTGCGGCCCGGGCAGCGCAGCTTCACCCTCGACGACCTGTCGCTGCGGTATCTGCGTCGTGAGCTGCGCGCCGAAACCTCTGAGGACCAACAGCTTTCGCTGCTCGACGACAGCGACGGCGAGGATGTCCAAGCGGTGCAGACGGTGATCCTGCGGGCCCGTGCGGTGGTCGACCTGGCCGACGCGCTGGACGACGAACTGGCCCGGATCGACTCGGCCGCGCTGCTGTCCGAGATGGAGCTGCCGGTGCAGTCGGTGCTGGCCGGGATGGAGACCGCCGGCATCGCGGTCGACCTCGACCGGCTGCAGGCGCTGCAAAGCCAATTCGGTGACCAGATCCGCGACGCCGCCGAAGCCGCCTACGCGGTCATCGGTGAACAGATCAACCTGGGCTCGCCCAAACAGCTGCAGACGGTGCTGTTCGACAAGCTGGAGATGCCCAAGACCAAACGCACCAAGACCGGCTACACCACCGACGCCGACGCCCTGCAGTCGCTGTTCGACAAGACCGGGCACCCGTTCTTAGAGCACCTGCTGCGTCACCGCGACGTCACCCGGCTCAAGGTCACCGTGGACGGCTTGTTGAAGTCGGTGGCCGGAGATGGTCGGATTCACACCACCTTCAACCAGACCATCGCGGCGACCGGCCGGCTGTCGTCGACCGAACCGAACCTGCAGAACATCCCGATCCGCACCGAGGCCGGCCGGCTGATTCGCGACGCGTTCGTGGTCGGCGACGGCTACACCGAGCTGATGACCGCCGACTACAGCCAGATCGAGATGCGCATCATGGCGCACCTGTCGAAAGACGACGGCCTGATCGAGGCCTTCAACACCGGGGAAGATTTGCACTCGTTCGTGGCGTCCCGCGCCTTCTCGGTGCCGATCGAGGAGGTGACCCCCGAGCTGCGCCGCCGGGTCAAGGCGATGTCCTACGGGTTGGCCTACGGGCTGAGCGCCTACGGGCTGTCGCAGCAGCTGAAGATCTCCACCGAAGAGGCCAAGGACCAGATGGACGCCTACTTCGCCCGGTTCGGCGGGGTGCGTGACTACCTGCACGCGGTGGTCGATCAGGCCCGCAAGGACGGCTACACCTCGACGGTGCTGGGCCGGCGCCGCTACCTGCCGGAACTCGACAGCAGCAACCGGCAGGTCCGGGAGGCCGCCGAGCGGGCCGCGCTCAACGCCCCGATCCAGGGCAGCGCCGCCGACATCATCAAGGTGGCGATGATCGAGGTGGCGCAGGCACTGCAGCAGGCCGGCCTGGCGTCACGGATGCTGCTGCAGGTGCACGACGAGCTGCTGTTCGAGGTCGCCGAGGGGGAGAGGGAGCCGCTGGAGGCGCTGGTCCGCGACAAGATGGGCGGCGCCTACCCGCTCGACGTGCCGCTGGAGGTGTCGGTGGGCTACGGCCGGTCCTGGGACGCCGCCGCGCATTAGCGCGGCATGGCCGGCACCCGGTAGGCAGCCAGCCACTGCAAGATCGGTGCCGCCCACCGGGCCGCGACGACCGCCTGCACCTGCTCGTTTTGCAGCGCAAACACTCGCTGATCACCGAAGCCGCGGTCGATGCGGTCCCGCACGAAGGCCAACTCGACGACCTGGGCGGAGAAATTCTTGACCGCCGTGCCGGCGGGCGGGCCGCCCATCCGCGTGGCGGTGGCGATCGCCAGCTTCCGGTCGCGCATCGAGCCCAGCCAGGTGGCTTCGTTGGGGGTGATCAGGCCGGCCGCCACCATGCCGGGCAGTTTGTCGGCCACGACGTGCTGCTCTCGGCGGCGGCTGACCAGGCCCAGGGTGATCGCCAGCCCGAACAGCGGCATCATCCAGAACACGTAGATCAAGAAGTACGCCCCCGCCCCCAGTAGGGCGGAGCCGTTCCAGGACGCGTGCAGCAGCACCGCGGCGGCGTAGCCGGCCAGCACGCAGCCGATCTTGGCGGCGATATGGCGTTGGCGGAGCGCGAAAAACACCCCGATCCCAGTCATCGTGGTGAACAGCGGATGGGCGAACGGCGCCATCACCAGCCGCATCGCCGCGGTGAGCAGCGAGTGGGCCAGTGTGTCGGCGTCGGCGATGTACAAGATGTCTTCCAGCCAGGCGAACCCCGCCGCGGTGATCCCGGCGTAGACCAGGCAGTCGGTCAGCGAGTTCATCTCGTTGCGGCGCCGGCCGGTCATCATGACCACCAGGAACAGGCCCTTGGCGGCCTCCTCGATCAGCGGTGCGCCGACCGCGATGGACGCGGCGCTGGGCGTTTTGGCGCCGGGCGCGATCCAGGACTCGAGCGACAGTTCCAGCAGCACCGACACCACCACGGCCAGCGACGCTCCCCACCCGAACGCCAGCAGCAGCAGCCGCGGCGGCTCCGGCTCCCACCGGTCCAGCCACAGGTAGGCGAGCAGCACCACCGCGATGCCCAGGCTGGACAGCACGAACCCGATCGCGGTGCCGACCGGGTTGGCCGCGGTCAACAGGATCACGATCAGGCCGGCCACGATGCCGAAGGCGATGAGCACGCCCAGCGGTGCACCGACTTTGCGGATGCGCCTGGGCGGCAGCGGCGGGTAGTACGTCACCAGCGAACCTTAAACTGTCGGGATGTCCGAGCCCGCCGGGCCGACGCGGGCCCCGCTGCTGTTCCGGTACCTCGCGCTGCTGGCCTCCACCGCCTCGCGGGCGCTGCCCGCCCGGCTCATCGACGCCATGTCGGCGGTGCTGGCCCGGCTGGTGTATTGGAAGGGCCATGCCCTGCATTCGCAGGTCCTGCAGGACTTCCGCGACCACGTCGACCCGACGGCCCAGCTGTCGGCCCGTAAATGGCATCCGGTCCGGGCCATGTACCGCGCGTTGGTGCGCAACCTCAACGACGGCGTCTGGTTTCTCACCGCGTCCCGCGCGGCCGCGCAGCGCCGGTTCGCGATCGCGGACCCCGCCCCGATCGTCGCCGCCCTCGACGCCGGCCGCCCGGCGGGCCTGGGCGCGCTGGTGGTGTTCCCGCACCTGGGCTCGTATGCGTCGCTGCCGGTGGTCCTCGCCCTCAATGAGGTGCCCACCACCGTGGTCGCCAACCGGCAGCCGGGCCTGATGCAGTGGGTGATCACCCGCGGGGCGCGCAAGGCCGGATTGGAATTGGTGGTGGTGGACCGCACCGGGGGCGCCTCCATCACCGCGGCGATGGAGGACGCCATCCGGCGCGGTCGCGTCGTGGTGGTCGCCGGCGACTATTTCCGGGCCCGGGAGGGCGGCGGC
>NZ_MLQM01000080.1:0-21727 GCF_001854525.1 Mycobacterium talmoniae | reverse complement strand
CCGCCCCCGCCCCGGCCCGCGCCCCGCCGGCGCCCCACCCGCGGGCCGCGCGGCCGGGCGACGCCGAGGCCGCCGCCAGGGCGGGTCTGGGTCCCGACGTCGCGCCCGATGCCGTGGTGGCGGCGCTGGCGTCGGCCAAGGCGGACGCGGTGACGCGTCAGCTTCCCGCCGAGGTGGCCGCCGACTGCGTGGTGGTCGGCTGCGATTCGATGCTGCTGCTGGACGGGCACTTGCGCGGCAAACCGGCGTCGCTCGATGCGGCTCGCGCGCAATGGCAGTCGATGGCCGGGCGGTCCGGCCAGCTGCACACCGGGCATTGCCTGATCCGGCTGCAGCACCGGGCGATCACCGATCGGAAATGCGAAACCGTCGTGACCACAGTGCATTTCGGGACACCGACGACGGCCGACCTGGACGCCTACCTGGACAGCGGTGAACCGTTGCAGGTCGCCGGCGGGTTCACCCTGGACGGCTTGGGCGGCTGGTTCATCGACGGCGTCGACGGCGACCCGTCCAGCGTCATCGGGATCAGCCTGCCGCTGCTGCGAACGCTGCTGGGGCGCGTCGGGCTCTCCATCGCCGAGCTGTGGGCGACCTGACCCAACCCAGATCACCGTTGAGATTGCACTCGCGGCTGCGCTTTTGCGTCGAGGCACAGCCCTGGACGCAATCTCAACGCGATCATGCCCCGTTCGCCGTGACCCGATCGCAATACAACTGCAACCCGGCACGCTGGACACGTTGCCCGGTTATGCCGTAACGCGCCGCACACTGGGGCGATGCCAGTCGAAGAAACCATGTGGGACGTACGCGTTTCCCGGGACATCGATCGCTATGACACCGAGCGGCTGCGCGCCGAGCTGGCCAATGTGGTCCGCAAGCAACTGTCGCCGGGCAAGCGGCTGCTGCGGGTGGTGACCTGGTGCCCCAATGGCGGCGCGCTGTTCCGGCCGAAGATCGATGCCCGCCGCTTTGCGGTGGCCTACGAGGTCGCGCTGAGCGTCTGACGAAATCAGGTGTCCAGCTCGGGCACCGCGTTGTCGTCGTGGTCGATGACGTCGGCGACCACGACGGTCACGTTGTCCAGCCCGCCCCCACGCAGAGCCAACTCGATGAGCCGGTCGGCACTGGCGGTGAGGTCGGGGATCTGCAGGGCCTCGGCAATCGCTTCATCGCTGACTGGGTCGGATAGCCCGTCGGAGCAGAGTAAGTAACGGTCCCCGACCATGGCCTCACGCAACGTCAGAGTCGGTTGCGATCTCGCGGCGGCCGTCCACCGCCCGCATCATCAGACTGCGTTGCGGGTGGCTGCGCGCCTCCTCCGGGGTGATCCGCCCTTCATCGACCAGGGTTTGGACGAACCTGTCGTCCTTGGTGATCTGCGTCAGTTCGCCGTCGCGCAACAGGTAGGCGCGCGAGTCACCGATGTGCACCAGCCCCAAGCCGTCGCCGGCGACCAGGATCGCGGTGAGGGTGGTTGCCCCGCCCTGCCCCTCGGGTTCGGCGACGTTGTGGGCGGCGATCGCCGCGTTGCCCTGCTGTACCGCTTCGTCGAGCCTGCTCAGCAGGTCCCCGCCGGGCTCATCGTCGTCGAGCGGGGCCAGCGCGCCGATCATCAGCTGGGAAGCCACCGCCCCGGCTTCGACGCTGCCGTCCCACGAGCTCATCCCGTCGGCCACGGCCAACAGATGCGCACCGGCGTACGCCGAGTCCTCGTTGTTACGGCGGGCCGAACCGACATCGCTGCGGGCGACGTACCGCAGAATTACGCTCAAGGGTGTAGCTCGATCACCGTTTTGCCGATCAGGGCCGGCGTTCCTCCAGAAACTCGCACCGCTGGGATCACCTTCTCCCCCGTCCAGTAGGTGCCGTTTGTTGATCCTAAAACCTCAACCGCACCGGAATAGCCGTGAATCGGCGGTCCGGCCGACGGTGCCCCGCACCAATTTCGGGTTCGAAATACCTGCCGAACGTCCCCGGCGACACCCTTAGGCTAAGACGGGTGATCCGCGGCGGCCGACGCCGCGACAGGAGGGGGCAAGGGTGCGGCTGGAATGCGTCAGCGGATCGTCGAGCAAGTTCTGGCAGGCCGAGGCGCGGGGCGCCGACCTGGTGATCAGCTGGGGACGCATCGGCACCGCCGGCCAAACCCAAACTAAGCCGTTTCCCAGCGCCGCGGCCGCGCAAGCCGAGTTGGCCAAGCTCATTGAGCAGAAAACCAAGAAGGGCTACACCGAAGTCGATGGGGCATCATCAGCACCGGAGCGCACCCCGCCGACGGCACCGGCGGCGCCGAAACCCGACGCTGCCGATGTTCCGCCCTGGTTGGCCGACGGCGACCCGGTCGACCTCGACGAGGAGTTCATCGCCGCGGCCTGGCCGACCCGCGCCCATCCGCCGCGGAGCCTGCCCGAGCCGGATTGGGCGGCGGCGATCGAGCTGGCCAAGACCGGTCGCGAGCTCCTCGATCTCGACCGGACCGATCCACCGCTGCGGGAGCTCCTGGTGTCGCTGTGGAGCCGGGAGCCAGGCACCCTTACCCGCACCGAGGGCTTAGCGCTGCTCGCGATGCAGCGACACAACAATCCAGACGCTGGCGGTGTTTTGCTGCGTGCCATCGCCGCGGATGTCGGTCTACTGGAAGCCACCCGCATGCTCATCGAGAGCCTGCAGTACACCGCGTCCGGGCGTTACGACCACTCACAACGCTTGTGGCACTACGCCCTGCACGCCCAACCGAACACCCACGATTGGTCCCAGCCGCGGTTCGAGGACATCGAAATGCTGCGTCAGATGGCGTGTTTGGCCTCCGAGGGAGAATACGCTGAGGTGGTGGCTGCGGTGCGGGCCGCGGCGCCGCAGCTGTCACCGGCGTATCGGGCTGCGTTCGCGTTGGCGCTGCCCGACACCCCGGAACTCAGCAACCAACTGATCGCCGAATTCGCCGGGCAGGGCCATGCCTGGCTGTCGTGGTTACAGGCCACCGCCACCGATCCCGCGCTCGTCGACCAAGCTCGGCGCATCAAGATCGAGAGCTACCTGTGGTCGTTTCCGGATGCTGCGCCGTTCGTCAACGCGCTGGTGGTCAACCGCGGCTCGGCGGCGGTCTCCGTCCTGGCGCCGCACGCCGAACGTGGTACTGCCGCCGCCGACGCGTTGGCCCGGATTGGGGTGCCAGAGGCGATCCGGGCGTTGGCCGGCGCCGCCAGCGTCAGCAAGGGCAACCTGCGGCGGTTGCGGGCGACAATCGAGCGCTGGCCGGCGGCCGCCATGGCGGGGCTGGCGCAGGTGGTCGGCGACGGAGGCCGCGACGCCGCGGCCACGCGGATCATGCTGGCCGGTGTGGTGGCAAACCACCCCGACCTGGTCGCGGCGGTGCGGCCGTGGTGCGGGGGTAACGCCGGCGCGGTCCTCGACGAGATCGCCGCACAGCTGGGCACCGAGCATGACGAGGCGGCCCCCGACGAGCTGCCGCGGGTGCTGGCCGACCCGCCGTGGCTGCGACCCAAACGGGACCGGCCGCAGGTGGACGGAATCGAGCCGCTCCCGCTCGCCCCGGTGGTGACCCGGCAAGGCGGCCAGCGCCCCCTCCGCCATCTCTCGGGCCAGCCGATTACGACGGCGCAGGAACTGGCACAGTCCATGTGCCGGCCGCGCTACTCCTGGCGCATCCCCGAACTGCCCGACAGCCTTCAACACGACCTGACGGCAGCGCTGATATCCGGCGATGTCGCGGCCAGCGTCGCCGCCTATCAGGCCTGGGTACGGGCATATAAAACCGCCGAAAAGCATGCCTCCACCGACACCAACGGCTACTTGCTGTGCGGCAACGCCGCGGCAACGTTGGATGCGATCTCGCCGGGATTTGCGCTGCGACTGTGGAACGCCTTGGCCGGCACCCAAGATGCGGACTACGGGGTAAGCGAGGTACTCGCCCACCACGGTGTCGATGCCCTGCCCGGCCTGGTCAGCGTGGTCCGTCGCCGGCCCACCGATTACCTGAAAACCGCGATGGTCGTCGGCGCTGTGGAGCTGGCCCCGCTGGTCGCGCGGGCTTACTACAAGTCGAAGACCCTACGCGAACCGGCCATCGACTGGTTGCGCGCGCACCCCGAGCACGCGGCGGCGGGGTTGATCCCAGCGGCGATCGGCGGGCCCGGGGAGGCCCGCGATAACGCTGAGGCCGCCCTGCGGTTCCTGGCCGCCGACGGATCGCGGGAACTGGTCCTCGGTACGGCGGCGCAATACGATCGCGAGGACGTGACTGCGGCGGTTACCGCGATGCTCGATGAGGACCCGACCGGGCTATTCCCGACCAAACGCGCGAAACTGCCTGCCTTTTGGAACCCCAACACGTGGCGGCGCCCACTGTTGCGCACCGGCAAGGCGCTGCCGCTGTCTGCGATAGACCATCTGGGCACCATGCTGGCCTTCCCCACCACCGACGGCGTCTACGCGGGAATCGGTCAAGTCACGGAGGCCTGCAACCCTGATTCGCTGGCCGACTTCGGCTGGGATATGTTCACCGCTTGGCTCAATGCCGGTGGGACGACCAAGGATTCGTGGGCGATGACCAGCCTGGGGCTGCTCGGCAACGACGACACCGCCCGCCAGCTCACCCCGCTGCTGCGCACCTGGCCCGGCGAATCCCAGCACAAACGCGCGGTCACCGGATTGGATGTGCTCGAAGGCATCGGCTCCGATGTGGCGTTGCTGATGCTCAACGGTGTCGCCAACAAGGTCAAATTCAAGGCGCTGCAGCAACGGGCCCGCGAGAAGATCGACCAGATCGCCGCCGACCGCGGCCTGAGCACCACCGAATTGGAAGATCGCCTCGCCCCGGATCTCGGGCTCGACACCGACGGCACCCTGGTGTTGGACTTCGGCCCCCGCCTGTTCCGGGTCGGCTTCGACGAGGCACTCAAACCGTTCGTGCGCGACACCGACGGCGCCCGGCTCAAAGAACTGCCCAAGGCCCGCCGCGACGACGACACCGAGTTGGCGGCCGCTGCCATCGCACGCTGGAAGACGCTCAAGAAAGATGCCCGCACCGTGGCCAGCCAACAACTGCTGCGCCTGGAACTGGCCATGTGCGCCCGCCGGCGCTGGGACGCACCGGTGTTCGAACAGTTTTTGGCCGGCCACCCGCTGGTGCGTCACCTGGCGCGCCGGCTGGTCTGGGCGCACTACGGCGAGACCAACACCGTTCAACGCTGCTTCCGGGTCGCCGAGGACGGCCAGCACACCGACGCCGACGACGAACCGCTCACCGTGCCCGTCGACGCCGTGATCGGGATACCGCACCCCCTGGAGCTCTCCGCCCAAGAGACCGCCGGGTTCGGTCAGCTGTTCACCGATTACGAACTGCTGCAACCCTTTCCCCAACTGGACCGGGACACCTACCGGCTCACCGACGCCGAACACGCCGCCACCGAGCTCAAGCGCTGGAAAGACCTGACCGTCCCCACCGGCAAAATCCTCGGCCTCACCAACCGCGGCTGGCAGCGCGGCACACCACTGGATGCCGGCGTCGTCCACGAAATGGAAAAACCGCTGCCGGGCGGGCGGATCGCGGTCGCCGAACTCTCCGAGGGCATCGCCACCGGAGCCATCGACACCTTCCCCGAGCAGCACATCACCCGAGTGTTTATCGGCATGCCGGGCCATTGGGGCATGGACGCAACCACGCGCACCTTCGGCGAACTCGACGACATCACCGCCAGCGAACTGATCCGCGATCTGGAGGGCTTACGTGGTTGACCAAGTGCGGCGGCTGGAATGCGTCAGCGGATCGTCGAGCAAGTTCTGGCAGGCCGAAGCGCAGGGCGCCGACCTGGTGATCAGCTGGGGACGCATCGGCACCGCCGGGCAAACCCAAACCAAGTCGTTTCCCACCCCCAGCGCCGCGCATGCGGAGTTGACCAAGCTCGTCGACCAGAAAACCAAGAAGGGCTACACCGAAGTCGACGGGGCACCATCAGCACCGGAGCCCACCACACCGACGCCGCCCCAGCCGCCGGCGGCATCGGCCTCGAACCCGGACATCGCCGATGTCCCGCCCTGGCTGGCCGACGGCGACCCGGTGGACCTCGACGAGGAGTTCATCGCCGCGGCCGCACCGACCCGCGCCCACCCGCCGCGGCACCTGCCCGAGCCGGATTGGGCGGGGATTATCGACGCCGCGAAGGCTAACGGGGAACTCTTCGACCTGGACGCGACCCAGTCGGACCTGCGCGACCCACTAGCCTCCCTGTGGAGCCAACAGCCGGGGTCCTATACGCCCACCCAATGCCACATCCTGCTGGCGATGCAGCGGACCCGCCACTGGTCGACCGAGGGCGCCTCGTTCATGCGAGCCATCGTCGCCGACGCCGGGGTGGTCGAAGCTGCCCGCTTGCTGATCGGCAGCCTCTCCCACACCGTCATCGTCGACTACGACAACCAACGCAGGCGCCGTTACTCCCTGCCGTATTACTACGAGCCGCGACCACCCGCCAGCACACCGCTATTCGAAGACGTTGAGCTGCTGGGTCAGTTGGCATGCCTGGCCTCCGAGAAGGAATACGCCGAACTGGTGGAGGTGGTACGCGCCGCCGGCCCACAACTGAAGCCGGTGTATCGGGCGGCGTTCGCCCTGGCGCTGCCCGACACCCCCGAGCTCAGCCACGAGCTGATCACCGAATTCGCCGACGCCGGGCACAACTGGGTGTCGTGGTTGCAGGCCACCGCCACCGACCCCGAACTCATCGAGCGGGCCCGGCGCGTCAAGACCGAGTCCTACTCCGCGAAGTTCGCCGACACCGCGAAGTTCGTCAACGCGCTGGTGGTCAACCGCGGCTCAGCGGCGGCGTCGGTGCTCACCCCGCACGCCGGGCACCCGACGGCCGGCGCCGCCCTGGCCCGGATCGGCCTGCCGGAGGCGATCCGGGCGCTGGCCGGTGTTGCCAGTGCCAGCAAAGAAAACATGCAACGGCTGCGGCACGCAGTCGACCGCTGGCCGGCAGCCGCCGTCGCCGGGCTCGCCCAAACGCTGGGCGACGGCGGCCGCAGCGCCGCGGCGGCACGGGTCATGCTGGCCGGCGTGGCCGCGTCCAAACCCGACCTGGTCGCGGCGGTGCGGCCCTGGCTGACCGGCGCGGCCGGCGCCGTGCTCGACGACGTCGCCGGGCAGCTCGCCGCCGACTTTGACGAGGCGGCCCTCGACGAGCTGCCGCGGGTGCTGGCCGACCCGCCTTGGTTGCGACCCAAGCGTGACCGGCCGCTGGTGGACCGGCTCGAGCCGCTCGCGTCGGCCCCGGTGGCGACCTGGTACGACGGCGAACGCGATGAGTGGGCGAAATCTGGCAGCTACCTTGCCGACGACCCGATCGCGACGGCACAGGAACTAGCCGAGTCGATGTGCGCGACGCGCTACTGGGATGCGGCCGAGGTACCCGACAGCCTGCAGCAGGATCTGGCGGCTGCGCTGGCGTCCGGCGATGTCGCGGCCAGCGTCGCCGCCTTCCAAGCGTGGGCGCAGGCGTACAAGGCGGCATCCCGATACGGCAGCTCCGCGCAAGTCAACCCAAACTTGCTGTGCAATAGGGCCGAAGCAGTCCTGGATGCGATCTCCCCCGGCTTCGGGCTGCGGCTGTGGAATGCGTTGGCCGGCGGCTACGACAGTCATTACCGCGCGGTGATCTATGTGCTGGCTCGCCACGGCGTCGACGGGGTGCCCGGGCTCGTCGGTTTGGTCCGGCGCCGCCCCAATGAATACCTGGGCGCCGCAAGAGTATTCGGTGCTGTGGAGCTCGCCCCGCTGGTTGCACGCGCCTATCGCAAGTTGAAGACGCTGCGGGAGTCCGCCATCGACTGGTTGCGTGCGCATCCCGAACACGCCGCGGGCGGGTTGATCCCAGCGGCGATCGGCGCACCCGGGGAGACCCGCGACAACGCTGAAGCCGCCCTGCGGTTCCTTGCCATCGATGGATCGCGGGAACTCATTCTGGCGACGGCGGCGAAATACGATCGCGAGGAGGTGACCGCAGCCGTGGTCGCCATGCTCGACGAGGACCCGACCGAGCTGTACCCAACCAAACGTCCCAAGCTGCCCACCTTTTGGAACCCCACAGCGTGGCGGCGCCCGATGCTGACCACCGGCAAGGCGATCCCGTTGACGGCGGTCGATCACTTCGGCACCATGCTGGCCTTCCCCACCGCCGACGGCATCTACGCTGGGGTCACCCAGGTGACGGCATCCTGCACCCGCGACTCGCTGGCGGCCTTCGGCTGGGACCTGTTCACCGCCTGGCTCAATGCCGCTGCACCGACGAAGGAGTCGTGGGCGATGACCAGTCTCGGGCTGCTGGGCAATGACGACACCGCCCGCCAACTCACCCCCCTGTTGCGGGCCTGGCCCGGCGAATCGCAGCACAAACGCGCAGTCACCGGCCTGGATGTGCTCGAAGGCATCGGCTCCGACGTGGCCCTGATGATGCTCAACGGTGTCGCGGGCAAGGTGAAATTCAAGGCCCTGCAAGACCGGGCCCGCGAGAAGATCGACCAGATCGCGCTAAACCGCGGCCTGACCACTGCCGAGCTGGAGGACCGGCTGGCCCCGGACCTGGGTTTGGACGCCGACGGCACGCTACTGCTGGACTTCGGCCCGCGTCGGTTCCGGGTCGGCTTCGACGAGGCGCTCAAACCGTTCGTGCGCGACGCCGACGGCGCCCGGCTCAAAGAACTGCCCAAGGCCCGCCGCGACGACGACACCGAGTTGGCCGCGGCCGCCGCCACGCGGTGGAAAACCCTGAAAAAGGGTGCCCGCACCGTCGCCGGCCAACAGCTGCTGCGCCTGGAGTTGGCGATGTGTACCCGCCGCCACTGGGACACCGAGGTGTTCGAACAGTTCTTGGCCGGCCACCCGCTGGTGCGTCACCTGGTGCGCCGGCTGGTGTGGGCGGTCTACACCGAGACGGACACCATCCAGCGCTGCTTCCGGGTCGCCGAGGACGGCCAATACACCGACGCCGACGACGAACCGGTCACCCTGCCCACCGGCGCGCTGATCAGGTTGCCGCATCCGCTGGAGCTGTCCTCCGACGACCGTACCGCGTTCGGCCAACTGTTCACCGACTACGAACTGCTGCAACCCTTCCCGCAACTCGACCGCGACACTTACCGGCTGACCGACGCCGAACGGGCCGCCACCGAGCTGACCCGATGGGCCGACCTGACCGTTCCCATCGGAAAGATCCTGGGGCTGACCAACCGGGGCTGGGAACGCGGTGAGCCCGAGGACGCCGGTGTCGTCATGGAAATGGTGAAACCGCTAGCCGGCGGATCGGCCCTAGTGGCCGAGCTGTCCGACGGGCTCTCCATCTCCACCGGAACGATCGACGCGTTTGCCGCCGAGCAGCAGATCATCCGGGTATTCGTCGGGGGACCGGGACGGTGGGGTACCGATCGCCCCCAACACACCTTCGGCGGACTCGACGACATCACCGCCAGCGAGCTGATCCGCGACCTGGAGGCGCTCCGTAGCTAACGACGACGCGAAGCAGCTGGAACCGGTCGCACCCTGGCTGGCCGACGGCGACCCGGTGGACCTCGACGAGGAGTTCATCGCCGCGGCCCGGCCGACCCGCGCCCACCCGCCACCGCGCCTGCCTGAACCGGATTGGGCGGCCGCACGCGATGCGGCCAACTTGTACCGCAACACGATCGATCTCGACCAGACCGATCCGCAGCTGCGGGACGCGCTGGCGTCGCTGTGGGGCGGGGAACCGGGCGGCTATACCCGCGCTGAGCGCGTTGTGTTGCTGGTGCTGAGGCGCATCTACCCCCATCAAACCAGCAGCGCCGCGGTGATGCGTGCTGTCGCGGCGGACGTCGCCCTGGCCGAGGCCGCCCGGATCCTCCTCGAAAGTCTGCCGTACATCCTCTCCAGCGACGGGAGCCTCCGACAGCGCCAGTTTTTCTTGCACTCCCAACCCGACACTCGTACCTGGTACGTCCCGCCCACCCCGCAGTTGGCGGAGATCGAGATGCTGGGCCGGATGGCGTGCTTGGCCTCCGACGACGAATACGCCGAGCTGGTGAGCGTGGTACGGACCGCCGCCCCGCAGCTGCCCCCGGTGTATCGGGCGGCGTTCGCGCTCGCACTGCCCGACAGCCCGGAACTCAGCCACGAGCTGATTACCGAATTCGCCGGGGAAGACCAGCCATGGGTGTCCTGGTTGCAAGCCACCGCCACCGACCCCGACCTGATCGAGAAAGCCCGAGCTGTCCAGACCCACCGCGGTGTGCCGGTGTTCGCCGACGACGTCGCGTTGGTCAATGCGCTGGTGGTCAACCGGGGTTCGGCGGCGGTGCCGGTGCTCACCCCGTACGCCGCGCACACGACGGCCGCCGCGGCGTTGGCTCGGATCGGGCTGCCCGATGCGCTTCGGGCCCTAGCCGGCGTTGCCGGCACCAGCAAAGATCACCAACAGCTGCTACGCCGCGCGATCAAACGCTGGCCGGCGGCCGCAGTCGCCGGGCTGACCCAAGCGGTCGGCGACGGCGGCCACAACGCCGCCGCAACCCGGGTCCTCCTTGTCGATCTCGCGGCCCGCAAACCCGGGCTGGTCGCGGCGGTGCGGCCCTGGCTGACCGGCGCGGCCGGCACTGCACTCGACGACGTCACCCAACAGCTCAGCGCCGACTATGACGAGGCGAGCCTCGACGAGCTACCGCGGGTGCTGACCGACCCACACCATGAAGATCCCGCCGCTTTTCCAGCGAAACTGCCTAAGCTGCCGTCCTTTTGGAATCCGCGGGCGTGGCAGCGCCCGATGCTGCACACCGGCAGGGTGCTGCCTCTCGTGGCCGTTGACCATTTGGGCGCCATGCTGGCGTTCCACACCGGCGACGGCCACTACCCCGGCATCGCCGACGTCAAGCAGGCCTGCACGTCCGACTCGCTGGCCGGGTTCGGATGGGATATGTTCACCGCCTGGCTCAACGCCGGTGCGCCCAGCAAGGATTCCTGGGCGATGCGAAGCCTGGGCCCGCTGGGCAACGACGACACCGCCCGCCGGTTCACGCCGCTGGTGCGCGCCTGGCCCGGCCAAGCATTCCGCAAACGCGCTGTGGCCGGTCTCGATGTGCTGGCCGACATCGGCTCCGATGTGGCGTTGATGCTGCTCAACGGGATCGCGGCCAACCTTAAATTCAAAGCCCTACAAGACCGTGCCCGCGACAAAATCGACCAGATCGCCGCGGGACGCGGTCTAACCACTGCCCAACTCGAAGACCGGCTCGTCCCCGACCTCGGCCTGGATACCAACGGCACCTTGCTGTTGAACTTCGGGCCGCGCCAGTTCCGAGTCGGCTTCGACGAGCGGCTCAAGCCGTTCGTGCGTAACCTTGACGGCGCCCGGCTCAAGGAACTGCCCAAGGCCCGTCGCGACGACGACGCCGAGCTGGCCGGCGCGGCAACCGCCCGCTGGAAAGCCCTCAAAGCGGATGCCCGCACCGTCTCCGGTCAGCAACTGCTGCGGCTGGAGCTGGCGATGGGAGCCCACCGGCGGTGGGATCTGGCGGACTTCGAGCCGTTCCTGGCTCGCCATCCGCTGGTACGCCACCTAGTGCGCCGGCTGATGTGGGCGGTCTACACCGAGGCCGGCACCGTCGAACGCTGCTTCCGGGTCGCGGAGGACGGCCAATACACCGATGCCGACGATGAACCGGTCGCCCTGCCGGGAGATGCCCTGATCGGACTGCCGCACCCGCTGGAAATCTCCGCCGACGATCGCACCGCGTTCGGCCAGCTGTTCACCGACTACGAACTGCTGCAGCCCTTCCCGCAACTCGACCGCGACACTTACCGGCTGACCGACGCCGAACGGGCCGCCACCGAGCTGAACCGGTGGGCGGACCTGAACATCCCCGTCGGCAAGATCAACGGCCTGACCAGCCGCGGCTGGCAGCGCGGCGCATTCATACGCGAACTGTTAAAACCACTGCCCGACGGGTGGATCGCGGTTGCCGCGCTGTCCGATGGTTACGCCACCGAGATCGCCCACAGCTACCCCAAACAGATCACCCGGCTGTATATCGACACGCCGGACCGCCGGACCCCCGACCGGCACACCTTCGGCGAACTCGACGACATCACCGCCAGCGAACTGATCCGCGACCTGGAGGCGCTTCGTGGCTAACGACGACACCCAGCTGCAGCGGCCCCCGGCCGAAATCGCGTACGCCGACGAGCTTTCCGTCCTCACCGCCGACACCACCAGCCCCCGCCCACCGGGCTGGAACATGGACCTGCGGTCCGCGCGGGCGTTCGTCCTCGGCGACCCGGCCCGCGGTATCACCGCCAAAGTCGTCGCCCCGGTCGCCTCCATCGAACGGATGTTGGTCACCCTGGCCACCGGGCGCGGCCTGATGCTGGTCGGCGCCCCGGGCACGGCCAAGTCGCTGCTCTCCGAGCTGCTGGCGACCGCGGTCAGCGGGCTGTCCACCCTGACCATCCAGGGTGGCGCGTCGATCACCGAGGACCAGATCAAGTACTCGTGGAACTATGCGCTGCTGATCAATGAGGGTCCCAGCCCGCAGGCGCTGGTGCCGGCACCGCTGTACACCGGGATGGCGCAGGGCAAGGTGGTGCGGTTCGAAGAGATCACCCGCACCCCGCTGGAGGTGCAGGACAGCCTGCTGGGCATGCTGTCCGACCGGGTGATGGCGGTCCCGGAACTGTCCGGCGCGGCCGGCATGCTGTACGCCCGCGAGGGATTCAACGTGATCGCCACCGCGAACACCAAGGACCGCGGTGTCAACGAGATGAGCGCCGCGCTCAAACGCCGGTTCGACTTCGAAACCGTGTTCCCCATCCTGGATTTCGACGCCGAACTGGATCTGGTGGCCCGCGCGTCGACGACGCTGCTGGAGCGCAGCGGCATCCCGGTGACCGTCCCCGAGCCGGTGCTGGAGTTGCTGGTGCGCACCTTCCGGGATCTGCGGGACGGCGGCGGCGGGTCGGCGATGGATCGGCTCACCGCGGTGATGTCCACCGCGGAGGCGGTCAACGTCGCCCATGCGGTCGGGGTGCGGGCCTGGTTCTTGGACCAGCGTGCCGGCACCCCGGCCGATTTGGTGGAAAGCATCGCCGGCACCGTCGTCAAGGACGACGCCGACGACCGGGCCAAGCTGCGGCGCTACTTCGAGCAGACCGCGGCGCAGCGCAACGGGACGCATTGGCAGCAGTTCTACGCCGCCCGCGACCGGCTGCCCTGAGCATGACGCCCGAGCCGACAATCGTTGGGGTGCGGCACCATTCGCCGGCCTGTGCCCGGCTGGTGGTCGCCGAGATCGAGCGGCTGCACCCGGCGCACGTGCTGATCGAGGGCCCCTGCGACATGAACGGGCGCCTCGATGAACTCGACGCCGGGCACCGGTTGCCGATCGCGGTGTACAGCTACCTGTCGGCGCCGGGAGTCCACCGCGGCTCGTGGTCGCCGCTGGCCGAGCACTCCCCGGAGTGGCAGGCGTTGCGGGTGGGCCGACGTCTCGGGGCGCAGGTCGCCTTCATCGACCTGCCGGCCTGGCATGACGCGTTCGCCGAGTTGAGCAACCGCTACGCCGACGACGCCGACGCGCAGGCCGAACGGCGCGCCGAGGCCTACACCGCGGCGGTGGCACGTCAGCTGGGCGTCGACAGCCGAGACGCATTATGGGACCACCTCTTCGAATCGTTCGCCGACCCGGACGTGGGCCCGCTGGCCGACCGGTTGGGGGCGTGGTTCACCGGTCTGCGCGACGAGGACCCGGGTTCACCGGGCAACGCTGCCCGCGAGGAGCTGATGGCCACCTGGATCGCCTGGGCGCAGCACCGCGGCGAGGGGCCGGTGCTGGTGGTGTGCGGCGGCTACCACGCGCCGGCGCTGGCCCGCCGCTGGCGGCAGCTGCCGGTGTCCGCTACCCCGCCGCCCGTCCCGGCACCGCCCGCCGGCGCCGATGTACGCCACGGTTCCTACCTGGTGCCGTTCAGTTTCCGCCAACTCGACGCGTTCACCGGTTACGCCTCGGGGATGCCGTCGCCGGCCTACTACCAGTGGCTGTGGGAGCACGGCGCCGCCGAAGCCGGCCGGTTGCTGCTGCACCAGAGCCGGGACCGGCTGCGCGCCAAGAAGCTCCCGGTCTCCACCGCCACCCTGCTGGCCGTGCACACCCACGCGCACGGCCTGGCGCGGCTGCGCGGACACGCCGTCCCGCTGCGCAGCGATTGGCTGGATTCGATTGCGGCCGGCTGGGTCACCGACGCCTTGGAGGCGCCGTTGCCGTGGAGTTACCGCGGCCCGCTGGCGCCGCGCACCGACCCGGTGCTGGTCGAGGTGATGGATGTGCTGTCCGGCGACCAGGTGGGCGCGCTGGCACCCGACACCCCGCATCCGCCGCTGGTGGCCGCCGTCGACGCCGAACTGGCCGCCCACCACCTCACCCTCGGCGACGACGTCGCCTTGGATCTGCTGACGCCCACCGACCGGCAGCGCAGCCGAATCCTGCACCGGCTGGGCCTGCTGGAGATTCCGGCACCAAACGCGTCGCCGGCCCCGCCCGCGCCCTGGAGGTCAGCCGCGACCCCACCGAACGGTGGCGGCTGACCGATCCGCCCACCCGGCTGCCGGCGCTGATCGAGGCCGGCGCCTGGGGCGCCACCCTGGTCGACGCCGCCCGCAACCGCTGGGCCGCCACCCTCGCCGCACCCGGGCTCGGGGTGGCCGGGTTGGCCACCGCGCTGGACCGGGCCGCCGCCGCCGGACTGGACACCGTGCAGACCGAGGTGCTGACCCGGCTGCGGGCCAACGTCGCCGCCGAAGCCGATCTGGGCGCACTCGGGGAGGCGCTGCGGGTGCTGCTGCCGCTGGCACGCCATCCGCAGGTGCTCGGCCTCACCGACCTGCCCGCGGTGCGGGCCACCGTCGCCGCCATCACCGACCGGGCACTGTGGCTGCTGGAACCCCCGGCTCCGGTGGCTCCCGCCGACGTCGAGGGCCACCTGCGGCTGGTGATCGGGCTGCGCGACCTGATCCGCGCCGGTGACACGGACGCAGACGCCATCCGCCCGGACCGCATTGTGGCGGTGCTGGACCGCAAAGCCCGCTGCGCACAATCCGACCCGGCCAGCCGGGGGGCGGCGCTGGGGGCGTTGATCAGCGTGGCCGACACGGTGGCCGCTCCGGCCGAACTACCCAGCCCGGTGCAGGTGTTGGGGTCGGTGAACACCGCCCGGCTCGGCGACGCGCTGGCCGGGCTGTTGGCGTTGGCCCGCGAAGAGCTCACCGTCGCCGAGGATTTCCTGGTCGGGCTCGACGCGTTGATCCGCGGGCTCGGCGATGCCGACTTCGTTGGCGCCCTGCCGGCGCTGCGGGCCGCGTTCGGGTGGCTGCCGCCCCGCGAACGCGGTGAGCTGGCCGAGGCGGTACTGGCCCTGCACGGCGCGACCGGGCTGTCCCGGCGCAGCCTGACCGGGCGTCTCGCACTGGACCCGCAGGTGCTGGCCGCGGCCGCCGCCGCCGAACACGCCGCCGTGGCCCGGCTACAGCCGTGGGACGTGCTGACGTGATTGATGTCCCAGAACCCTTGCAGCGCTGGCGGTTACTGCTCGGCGCGGCCGCGGACGGCGCGTTGGGCCGCCCGGACGGCGAGCTGGCCGCCGCCGACGCCGCACTGGACTGGCTGTACGGGCGTGACCCGGACCGCATCGAACGCGGCGAACGGATCGGCGGCGACGGCGAGTCGACGCTGACGGTGCCCGAATGGATCGACACCGTGCACCGGCTGTTCCCGCAGGAGGTGATCGAGCGGGTCGAACGCGACGCGGTGGAACGTTTCGGAATCACCGAGATCGTCACCCGGCTCGACGTGCTGGAACGCATCGAACCGTCCGAATCCCTGCTGCGCGCGGTGCTGCAGACCAAACACCTGATGAACCCCGAGGTGCTGGCCGCGGCCCGACACCTGGTCGGTGAGGTGGTGCGCCGGCTGCTGGCCGAATTGCAGACCGAGGTGCGTCGCGCCTTCTCCGGTGTGCTGGATCGGCGGCGGCGCTCGCCGGTGCCGGTGGCCCGCAACTTCGATTTCCGCGGCACCGTCAAAACCAACCTGGACCGGTGGGATCCGCGGCGGCAGCGGCTGTATCTGCAGCGGCCGTTGTTCCTCAGCCGCACCCAACGCCACACCGAGCGGTGGCGGATCGTGTTGCTGGTCGATCAGAGCGGCTCCATGGTGGACTCGGTGATCCACTCCGCGGTGCTGGCCAGCTGCCTGTGGCAGCTGCCCGGGATGGACACCAGCCTGGCCGCCTTCGACACCTCGGTGGTGGATCTGACCAGCGAGGTGACCGACCCGGTGGAGTTGTTGATGAAGGTGCAACTGGGCGGCGGCACCGACATCGCGGCCGCGGTCGGCTGGGCGCAGCAGCGGCTGGCCAGCCCGCACCGGTCGATCGTGGTGGTGATCTCCGACTTCTTCGAGGGCGGTTCGGCCCGGTTGCTGGTGCGGCGGGTCAAAGAGTTGGTGGCCGGCGGGACCACGGTGCTGGGGTTGGCGGCGCTGGACCGCGACGCCAACCCCAGCTACAACCGGGAGCTGGCCGCCGAGCTGGTGGCGGCCGGCGCCGAGGTGGCCGCGATGACCCCCGGCGAGCTGGCGTCCTGGCTGGCCGAACAGGTGCGCCGGTGACCGCCCGCGCGGACCTGCTGGAGCTGACCGGCGAGGCGCTGACCGCGCTGGCCAATCCCGGTTTCGTGAAGCGGGCCCGCAAGGATCTCGACGCCGGCCGGGTGCCCGATCTCGCCGTCGCCGACGACGGGAGCGTCACCGCGCGCTTCCCCGACGGCGTCGTCACCACCTTGCCGCCGGGGGTGACGGTGAAGGACGCCGCGTGCAGCTGCCCGGCCAGCGGGTGGTGCCGGCACCGGGTGATCCTGGTGCTGGCCTACCAGGACCGCTTCGCCGCCGACGCGGGGGCGGCCGCGACCCAGCCGTGGACGCCGGCCGTGTTCGACGACGACGCGCTGGCGGTGGCGATGCCCGCCGCCACGCTGGCCGCCGCACGGCGCGCCGCGCGACGACTCACCGTCCGGCTGGCGACGCCCGCCGGGGTGCCGACCGCGCGGTTGCCGCTGAACACCGTGCAGTTCTTTTCGCCGTCGTCGCTGGCCCACGCCCGCTGCGACTGCCGCGAGGTCAGCGGCTGCGCGCACGTCGCGGTGGCGGTGTGGGCGTTCCGCGCGGCCGGGCCGGACGCACTTTCGGCCGACGAAATCGTGGTCACCCTCGGCGGCGACGACCGGGTCGGTGCCGAGGTGGACGAGTTCGACGCCGGTCTTTCCGAGCTGGTCGCCGCGCTGTGGCTCGACGGGGCGGCCGGATCCGACGCCGGCGTGGACGCCCGGCTGGGCGCGCTGATCGAGCGGGCCCGCCGCGCCGGGTGGAGTTGGGTCGTCGCCGACCTGGAGGAGCTGAGCCGACAGCGGGACGCGCTGCACCACCGCCGCACCGACGCCGACCCGGATCTGCTGCTCACCCTGGTCACCGAGGCGCCGGCCCGGCTGCGCGCCGCGCGCGCGGCGACCGGGCACACCGCGCCGCAGCGCACCGCCGCGGAGATCCTCGGCGTCGGGGTGCCCGGCGAGGCCGAGCTGGCCCACCTGCGGCTGATCTCGTTGGGCGCCCAGTGCTGGCGGGAGCCGGACGGCGTCGGCGCGCGGGTGTATTTGGCCGACCCGGACACCGGGCAGGTGTCGGTGCTGGAGCGACGCTGGTCGGGTACCCAGCCGGCCGCCGAGCGGCGGCTGCTGGGGGCGGCGCTGCGCCGGGTGGCGCAGGGCCAGGTGGTGACCGGCGGGGCGCGTCGCCGCGCGCTGGGACTGATCGACATCTCCGCCGACCGTCGCCGCACCGCCATACATCCGCTGGGGCCGCGGTCCTGGGATGGCCCCGGGCTACCGCACGGGCTACGCACCGAACCGCTGCCCGCGTTCACCCGCCCGCGCCGGCTCGGGTCGGGGATCCGGTTGCTGACCGTCGAACAGGTCGGCGGCTGGGGGTTCGACGCGGCCGCCCAAGAGTTGGTGGCCACCCTCGGCGGCCCCGACGGTGAGCTGCGCCTGGTGTTGCCCCAGTCGGCGGCCAGCCCGGGCGCGCTGGACGCGTTGGCCCAGGTGCTCGACGGCGAGGTCGGCGCGCTGCGCCAAATCAGCGGCCAGGTGTCTAGGCACCACGGCCGGCTGGTGTGCCAGCCGCTGGCGGTGGCCACCGACGAGCGGACCGTGGTGCTGGCCACCGCGTCGCCGCTGGGTCGCGTCCTGCCGCCGGCGCCGGTCGACGTGGCGCCGGGCGGACCGGCTGTGCTGGTCGACGACACCCGCCGCGAGCTGAGCGGATGGCTGCGCCGCGGGCTGCGCCAGCAGGGCCGCGCGGCACGCGATCGGCTGGCCGGGTTGGCCGACCGGCTCACCGCGGCGGCCATGCCGGTCACCGGTGCGGAGCTCGCCGCGGCGGTGGCCGCGGTCGGCGACGACACCGCCGCCGCGATCGTGGCCCTGCAGCGGGTCAGCCTGCTGCTCACGGAAATTGCACAAGGCGGGTGAGCGGTGCCGGCCCCACTTATGCTCCCGAGGTGAGTGCTGACACCGAGAACCCGCCGCCGGAAGTGCCGTCCGCGGCGACCGGCAAGGTCAACACGTTGGCGACGTTATCGGTGGTGTTCGCGTTCCTGTTCGCCCCGGTCGGGGCGGCGCTGGGGCATGTGGCGCTATCCCAGATCAGACGCCACCGCCAGCCCGGGCGCACTCGGGCAGTCATCGGCGTCACCACGTCGTATCTGCTGATCGTGGCGACGGTGGTGGTACTGGCGGTGTGGCCGCTGCGCGACCGAGGGCACCCGGCCACCACAACCCCCGCCAACGGGCTGCACAACGACACCCCGAGCACCGCCAACGTCTCAGCCCACACTCCGCGCAGCGTCACCGCCACCATCACCGTGGGCGGGGAACCCGCCGGGATAGCAGCCGATCCCGCCGCCCACACCGTGTACGTCACCGTCTCCAGCGACGTCGGTGCCTACCGCGCCGGCGCGCTGCCGGTCATCGACGCCGCGACCAACACCGTCACGGGGAGAATCAACATCGACTATCCACTCGACGTTGCGGTCGATTCGGCCACGCACACCGCCTATGTCACCGGCGGGTACTGGGGCCGCAATCGCGGCCTGTCGGTGATCGACACCGCCGCCGGTGTCATCACCGCCACCGTCGACGTTTCCGGGCTCGACATTGCGCTCGACCCCGCCGCCCACACCGCGTACGTCGCCGGCGGCGGCGACCATGAGCCCGGCCACGTGTCGGTCGTCGACCTGACCACCAACACCGTCACCACCACCACCAAAAGCGACACCGAAGGTCCGGCCTACGTGGCGGTCGACCCGGCCACCCACACCGCCTACTTCACCGACTGGGGCGGCACCGTATCGGTCATCGACACCACCGGCACCGTCACCACCACCATCACGACCGGCGGTGGGCCGTCGGGGGTTGCGGTGGACACCGGCGGCCATACCGGCTACGTCACCAACTTCGGTGATGGCGTCACGGTCATCGACACAACCACCAACACGGTCACCACCACCATCAAAGCCGGCAACGGCCCGGACACGGTGGCGATCGATTCAGCCGCCCACACCGCCTACGTCACCAACAACAAGGACGGCACCGTGTCGGTGATCGATACCACCACCAACACCGTCACCACGACCATCAAAGTCGGCAAACGCCCGAGCGGGGTGGCCGTCGATTCCGGCACCCACATCGCGTACGTCGCCAACAGTGGCGACGGCACCGTGTCGGTGATCTCGCCTTCGCTCAGAAACGGCTGAACCGGCGGGACAGTATTTTCCCCGCCGACGGTAGGCTCGGGGACGTGCCAGTGCCCGCTGATCCCAGCCCAGTCCTGCAGTCCTACGCCCATCCCGAACGGTTGGTGACCGCCGACTGGCTGTCCGCCAATTTGGGTCGCCCCGGTTTGGCGGTGGTGGAGTCCGACGAGGACGTGCTGCTCTACGACGTCGGCCACATTCCCGGCGCGGTGAAAATCGACTGGGTCACCGACCTCAACGACCACCCGGTCCGCGACTACCTGGACGGCGCCAAGTTCGCCGAACTGATGGACCGCAAGGGCATCGCCCGCGACGACACCGTCGTCATCTACGGCGACAAATCCAACTGGTGGGCCGCCTACGCGCTGTGGGTGTTCACCCTGTTCGGTCACCCCGATGTGCGGTTGCTCGACGGCGGACGCGACCTGTGGATCTCGTCGGGCCGGGAAACCACCCTGGAGGTGCCGGCCAAAACCTCCACCGGCTACCCGGTGGTCGACCGCAACGACGCCCCCATTCGCGCCTACAAGGACGACGTGCTGGCCATCCTCGGCAAGCAGCCGCTGATCGACGTCCGCTCGCCGCAGGAGTACACCGGCGAACGCACCCACATGCCCGACTATCCCGAGGAGGGCACGCTGCGCGGCGGCCACATCCCGACCGCGGTGCACATCCCGTGGGCCAAGGCAGCCGACGACAGCGGGCGGTTCCGCCCCCGCAAGGAGCTGGAAGAGATCTACGGCTTCCTCAAGCCGGACGACAAGACCGTCGTGTACTGCCGGATCGGGGAACGCTCCAGCCACACCTGGTTCGTGCTCACCCACCTGCTCGGTAAGGAGGGGGTCCGCAACTACGACGGCTCTTGGACGGAGTGGGGTAACGCGGTGCGGGTGCCCATCGTCGATGGCTTAGAACCAGGACAAGCACCGGGAGGCGTACCCGCTCAATGAGCATGCCCGCCCCGCTGGCCGAGGTGGTAGCGGACTTCGCCGAGGTCCAGGGCCAGGACAAGTTGGCGCTGCTGCTGGAGTTCGCCAACGATTTGCCGCCGATCCCCGCGGAGCTGGAGGAAGCGGCGATGGAGCCGGTGCCGGAGTGCCAGTCACCGCTGTTTTTGCATGTCGACGCCGCCGATCGGCAGCGGGTGCGGCTGTTCTTCAGCGCCCCCGCCGAGGCCCCCACCACCCGCGGGTTCGCCTCGATTCTGGCGGCGGGTCTCGACGAGCAGCCGGCCGACGACATCTTGGCGGTGCCGGAGGACTTCTACGCCGACCTGGGCCTTGCCGCGCTGATCAGCCCGCTGCGGCTGCGCGGCATGTCGGCCATGCTGACCAGGATCAAGCGGCGACTGCGGGCCACCTAACCCGCCCGGCGGTTCGCACCTTAAACTGCTGCGGGATACATTCTTAAAGACCTTTCTTAGAGAACATTGCTTCAGGAGGCCCAGTGGCGACTCATGCCAGCTCAAAGATCTCCAAGGTGCTCATCGCCAACCGCGGGGAGATCGCGGTCCGGGTGATCCGGGCCGCCCGGGACGCCGGACTGCAGAGTGTGGCGGTCTACGCCGAACCCGACGCCGACGCGCCGCACGTCCGGCTGGCCGACGAGGCCTTCGCGCTGGGTGGCCAGACCTCGGCGGAGTCCTACCTCGACTTCGCCAAGATCCTGGACGCCGCCGCGAAGTCCGGCGCCAACGCGATCCACCCCGGCTACGGCTTTCTCTCCGAGAACGCCGACTTCGCGCAGGCCGTGATCGACGCGGGGCTGATCTGGATCGGCCCGAGCCCGCAGTCGATCCGCGACCTGGGTGACAAGGTCACCGCC
>NZ_MLQM01000079.1:0-22706 GCF_001854525.1 Mycobacterium talmoniae | reverse complement strand
CCCGCCACGCCCGCCCGCCCCCCCCACCCCCCCCAACCCCCCCCGCCGATAGAGCCGCCGGCGGCGCCGGAGGGGTAAGCGCGGACGAGTTGGCCGGGCGGCCGCGGCGCGCGGGCCGATCCGATGGGGGATCGGGTTGGTGCGGGCGTCGAGGAAAGTCCGGACTTCACAGAGCGGGGTGATTGTTAACAGCAATCCGAGGTGACTCGCGGGATAGTGCCACAGAAAACAGACCGCCACTTCGGTGGTAAGGGTGAAACGGTGCGGTAAGAGCGCACCAGCATCCCGGGTGACCGGGGTGGCTCGGTAAACCCCACCCGAAGCAAGGCCAAGAAGACCGCAGTGGGGGTGTGGTCGCGCAGGCGTTTGAGGGTTGCTCGCCCGAGCCTGCGGGTAGGCCGCTTGAGGCACCCGGTGACGGTGTGTCCAGATGGATGGTCGCCGCCGCGCCGGTATCGGCGCGGAACAGAATCCGGCTTACAGGCCAGCTCGTCCGCCCCGGTGCGTCGCCTTGTCCAGCTTGCGCAGCTTGCGACCGAGTTTGGCCCGGCAGCGGCGGGCGAGCTCGTCCTCCCGCAGATACAGCACGCCGTAGCTGAACGTGTCTTCCCCGGCCGCGACCGCCGCGTCGGCCTGCTGGAGCAGATGCGCCCGGCTCACCACGCTGTCCTGATGCTCCCCGAGCAGCGTTTGAACCGCCTTGGCGCGCTTGGCCACCCGCGGCGCCTTCGTCGCGGCCGCGGTGTAGCGGAGACGCTTGGCACGCTTGCGGATCCGGTGCAGGGCGTCGTCCCGGTAATCGGCGGCCTTGGCGGCCTTGACGGCTTTGCGCACCCGCCGATACGCGTCGCCGACGTTGGCCGGCGCGGCGTGATCCCGGGCCCCGGCCAGCAGGTCGTCGAGCCCGTCGAGCAGCCGAAAGTAGCGCGGGGAGCGCATCGCGGCCAGCGCCCGCCGCCGCCCGGCCTGATACCGCTGGGCGGCGCCGTCGACCAGGCGTTCGCGCACCGGGCCGCGCACCAGATCCGGCGGCAACTCGTCGAGGGCGCGCCGGTAGCGCTGCGCGAGCACCTCGGCGTCGCGGGCCACGCCCAGCACCGCGGCCAACTCCCGCAGCTCGTCGAGCAGGCCCGAGGCCGCGGAGTCCCGCAGCAAGCTGCGGATCTTGCGGGTGGCCACCCGCATCTGGTGCACCGCATCCTCGGTGTCGGCGCGCACCGCGCGGTCCCACACCAGCAGCTGGTCGACCTGCTCGGCCACGGCGCGGTGGATCGGATCGGTCGGCGGCGCACCCGCCTGGTCCGGGGCACTGGCCAGCACCCGCGCCAGCTTGGAGCCGAATCCGGCCGGGGCGGCCCCCGCGTCGCGCAGCCGGGTGCTCAACTGGTCCAGCAGCGCGACGTCGGCCTGCCCGAGCTCCAGTTCCCATTCCCGCCAGCGCTGTTCGGCGCCGTCGTCGGTCCAGGCGCTGACCCGGTCGTCGCAGAACTCGGCCAGCACCGCACCGTCGGCGCCGTGTAGCGCCGCGACCCGGCGGGTGGTGCTGATCCGCGCGACCGGGGCCAGCGGCCGGTCCCGCACGATCGCCAACACCACATCGCGCAGCTCGGCGGGCACCTCGTCGCCGGCGGACAGCGGGACCCGCACCTCGGTGCGGGCCTCGGGGCCGGCGGGCAACTTCAGGTGCCAGCCGGCGTCGGCGCCGCCGGTGCGGCGGCGCAACGTGATGCGCCGGGCCGCCAGATCCCGTGCCGGCGTGTCAAAATACACCGCGTCCAGGGTGTGCGGCGGCGACGGGTCGATGCGGGCCACCGTCGCGATGCCGTCAAACGACGGGGACATGGTGGCGTCGTCGACGTCGAACTTGCGCTCTACCTCCAGATGACGCGCAGGCACGACGTCCAGCCTGCCACATCCGGGATCGCGTCGAGACCGTACTGAGAGCGTATTTTTCGTCGCGGCGACGCGCTGGAGACCGGCCGGGCGCACAACCGCCTAGAAGCTGTGCTCCTCGGCGGGGAACACCCCGTCGGCCACTTCGGCAGCGTATTGCACCGCCGCGCTGCGCAATTCGTCGCCGATGTGGCCGAACCGCTTGACGAAACGGGCGGTTTTGCCGCTGGTCAGCCCGGCCATGTCCTGCCACACCAGCACCTGGGCGTCGCAGTTGGGGCCGGCCCCGATCCCGACGGTGGGGATGGTCAGCTTGCCGGTGATCTGGGTGGCCAGTTCGGCCGGCACCATCTCCATCACCACCGCGAACGCGCCGGCCTCCGCCACGGCGATCGCATCGTGAACGGTCTGCTCGGCGGCGTCGCCGCGGCCCTGCACCCGGAAACCGCCCAGGGTGTTGACGCTTTGCGGGGTGAAACCGATGTGCGCCATCACCGGGATCCCGGCCGCGGTCAAGGTGGCGATCTGCTCGGCGACCCGCTCGCCGCCTTCCAGCTTGATCGCGTGCACCCCGGCCTCCTTCATGAACCGGGTGGCGGCGGCCAGCGCCGCGGCCGGCCCGGCCTCGTAGCTGCCGAACGGCAGGTCGGCCACCACCAGCGCGTGCGGGGCGCCGCGCACCACCGCGCGGGCCAGCGGAATCAGCTCGTCGATCGAGATCGGCACGGTGGTGTCGTAGCCGTAGACGACGTTGGCGGCGGAATCACCGACCAGCAGCACCGGGATGCCGGCGTCATCGAAGATGCGGGCGGTGGAGTAGTCGTAGGCGGTGAGCATGGCCCACTTGTGGCCTTCGGCCTTCATCTGCTGCAGGTGCGGGATGCGGGTCTGGGTGCGGCGCGCGGGGGCACCGGACCCGTAAACGGTGTGTTCAGACATCACTGTCCTTTGTGGTCGGGTCGATCCTCGTGGCCCTATCGGGTCCCCGGGTTCGTCTGACCCTGCCAGTCTGCCACCCGCCGCGACGCGGGTGAACTCCGCCGGGCAGTGGATTTGCTCACAATGCGGTCCCCGGCGCCGCTGGTTAGGCGATTCGCGCGCCGGCGCGGGTTTGCCCACCTAACATCGGCGGCATGCAGCGGCTCAGCGGCCTCGACGCCAGCTTCCTCTACCTGGAAACCCCGTCCCAGCCCCTCCATGTGTGCTCGATCCTGGAACTGGATGCCTCCACCATGCCGGGCGGCTACACCTTCGACCGGCTGCGGGACGCGTTGGCGGTGCGGATGAAGGCGATGCCGTCGTTCCGGGAGAAGCTCGCCGATCACCCGCTCAACCTCGACCACCCGGTGTGGGTGGAAGACACCAGCTTCGACGTGGACCGGCACCTGCACCGGATCGGGTTGCCGCCGCCGGGCGGGCGCATCGAGCTGGCCGAGATCTGCGGCCACATCGCGTCGTTGCCGCTGGATCGCAGCCGACCGCTGTGGGAAACCTGGGTGATCGAGGGCCTCGACGGCAGCGACGCGCAGCAGGGTGGACGGCTGGCGGTGATGACCAAGGTGCACCACGCCGGCGTGGACGGGGTCACCGGCGCCAACCTGATGTCGCAGCTGTGCAGCACCGAAGCCGACGCACCGGAACCCGAACCGGTCGACGGGGTCGGCGACGCCACGTCGCTGGAGATCGCGGCCAGCGGGCTGGTGCGGTTCGCCACCCGGCCGTGGCATTTGGCCAACGTGTTGCCGACCACGGTGTCGTCGGTGGTCAAAACCCTGCAGCGGGTCGCCTCCGGTTCCACGATGGCGCCCCCGTTCGCCGCGCCGCGCACCGTGTTCAACGACACCGTCACCGGGCACCGCAACATCGCCTACGCCTCACTGGATCTGGGTGCGGTCAAGAAGGTCAAGGACCATTTCGGGGTCAAGGTCAACGACGTGGTGATGGCGCTGGTGTCCGGGGTGCTGCGGCAATTCCTGATCGACCGCGACGAACTGCCGGAGTCGTCGCTGGTGGCGATGGTGCCGGTGTCGGTGCACGGCAAGTCCGACCGGCCCGGACGCAACCAGGTGTCGGGCATGTTCTCCCGCCTGGAAACCCAGATCGCCGACCCGGCCGAGCGGCTGGAGGCCATCGCCGCGGCGAATTCGGTGGCCAAACAACACAGTTCGGCGATCGGCGCCACCCTGCTGCAGGACTGGACCCAGTTCGCCGCGCCCGCGGTGTTCGGGGTGGCGATGCGGCTGTACGCCAAGACCCGGCTGACCTCCAGCCGCCCGGTGCACAACCTGGTGATCTCCAACGTGCCGGGACCGCAGGCGCCGCTGTACTTTTTGGGCTGCGCGATCGACGCCATGTACCCGCTGGGCCCGATCTTTCACGGTTCGGGCCTCAACATCACCGTGATGTCGCTGCACGGCAAACTCAACGTCGGGCTGATCGCCTGCCCGGAATTGGTGCCGGACCTGTGGGACCTGGCCGACGGCTTCGGCGTCGGGATGGAAGAACTGCTGGCGGCCGCGCGGTAGCCGCCCGGTTACCCGGGGCGGGGATGCGCGCATGGCAGCATAGGGCGGCATGGGCCTGCCTCGCCGCGACGCGCTTGCGCGCACCACGCTGATCTGCCTGGTTTTGACCGTGACCGCCGCGCTGGTGTTCATCATCACCAAGGACCGCGTCGTCACCGGGCGTGCGGTGATGCCCGGCCCGGCGCTCAACCAGCCGCTGCAGTGGGGCGGCTGCCACGTTTCGGCCGGTAGCACGGTGAAGCTGCCCAAGGACGCGCAGTGCGGTGCGGTCGCGGTGCCGGTGGATTACGACCATCTGGACGGCGAGACCGCAAAACTGGCCGTGATCCGGTTCCCGGCCACCGGTGCCCGGATCGGTTCGCTGGTGATCAACCCCGGCGGGCCCGGCGAGTCGGGCATCGAGGCCGCGGTGAACATCGTCAAGAGCCTGCCGACGCGGGTGCGGGAGCGGTTCGACCTGGTCGGGTTCGATCCGCGCGGGGTGGCCTCGTCACGGCCGCAGGTGTGGTGCAACTCCGACGCCGACAACGACCGGCTGCGCGCCGACCCGCAGGTCGACTACAGCCCCGCCGGTGTGGAACACATCGAAAACGAGACCAAGGCCTACGTGCAGCGCTGCATCGAAAAGACCGGCACCAAATTCCTGGCCAACATCGGCACGGTCAACGTGGCCCGGGATTTGGACGCGCTGCGCGCCGCGCTGGGCGACGACAAATTGACCTACCTGGGCTACTCGTACGGCACCCGGATCGGCTCGGCCTACGCCGAGGCCTACCCGCAGAACGTGCGGGCGATGATCCTCGACGGCGCCATTGACCCCAACGCCGACCCGATGGAGGAAGACCTGCGGCAGGCCGCGTCGTTCCAGGACGCGTTCAACAACTACTCCGCCGACTGCGCCAAGACACCGACCTGCCCGCTGGGCACCGACCCGGCCAAGGCCGTCGACGTCTACCACAGCCTGGTCAACCCGCTGGTCGAGAAGCCGGCGCCGACCAAGGACCCGCGCGGGCTGAGCTACAGCGACGCCATCGTGGGCACGATCATGGCGCTGTACTCGCCGTCGTTCTGGTCGCATCTGACCGACGGGTTGACCGAGCTGGTGCACGGCCACGGCGACACCCTGCTGCTGCTGGCCGACATCTACATGCAACGGGATTCCAAGGGGCACTACAGCAACGCCACCGACGCCCGGGTGGCGGTCAACTGCGTCGACCAGCCCCCGGTCCGCGACCGCGCGAAGGTGATCGAGGAAGACCGCCGCTCCCGTGAGGTGGCCCCGTTTTTGAGCTACGGCGAGTTCACCGGTGACGCGCCGCTGAGCACCTGCGCGTTTTGGCCGGTGCCGCCGACCAGCGAACCGCACACCATCTCCGCGCCCGGCCTGCCGCCGACCATGGTCGTCTCGACCACCCACGACCCGGCCACGCCGTATCAGGCCGGGGTCGATCTGGCCCACCAGTTGCATGCCGGGCTGCTCACCTTCGAGGGCACCCAGCACACCGTGGTGTTCGAGGGCAACGACTGCGTCGACAAGTTCGCCGGCGCCTACCTGATCGACGGCACCGTGCCGCCGGAGGGCGCCAAGTGCTGACCGGTCCGTCCCGGCGAGGCTGAATCCTGCGACGCGACGCCCGCGTGTCGCGTCGCAGGATTCCCTCTCGCGCCGCCGGACGGTGATTAGAGACCCAGGCGTGACGTTTCCGAGACCCACCGGCGCCCCCCGCCATGCGACGATGACACGCGTGTGGCGCATGAGACTGTTGAGCTCTGCGCTGCTCTCCTTTGCGCTGGCCGCGGTGGTGACCGCGGTGCCGACCACGCACGCCGCCCCGGATTCCGGCCAGGCCGCCGAGCCGGGGGCGGCGGCGCCGCAGCCGGGGTGGGGCAGCTGCGCGCCGTTCATCGGTGCCACCGGCGACCTGCCCACCGCGCGCTGCACCCGGGTGGCGGTGCCGATCGACTACGACCATCCCGACGGCCAGCAGGCCCAGCTGGCGATGATCCGGATCCCGGCGACCGGGCAGCGGATCGGGACGCTGCTGATCAACCCGGGCGGGCCGGGCGCCTCGGCCGTCGACACGGTGGCCGGGATGGGCCCGTCGCTGGCGAAGACCCCGATCGGCAGCCACTTCGACCTGGTCGGGTTCGATCCGCGCGGCGTCGGGCATTCCACCCCGGAGCTGCGGTGCCGCACCGACGCCGAGTTCGACGCGTTCCGGCGCGAACCGATGGTCGACTACAGCCCGGCCGGGGTCGCCCACATCGAGGGCATCAACCAGCAGCTGGCTCAGGCGTGCGCGAACCGGATGGGGCTGAACTTCCTGCGCAACGTGGGCACCGTCGCCGCCGCCCGGGATATGGACATGGTGCGTCAGGCGTTGGGCGAGCAGCAGATCAACTACCTGGGCTACAGCTACGGCACCGAGTTGGGCACCGCCTACCTGGAGCGGTTCGGCGAGCACGCCCGGGCCATGGTGCTCGACGGCGCCATCGACCCCAGCGTCGACCCGGTGGCCCAAAACATCAACCAGATGGCCGGTTTCCAGGTGGCGTTCAACGACTACGCCGCCGACTGCGCGAAGTCGCCGGCCTGCCCGCTGGGCACCGACCCGGCCCAGGCCGTCACCCGGTATCACCAGCTGGTCGACCCGCTGGCCGTCCGGCCGGCGGCCACCAAGGATCCGCGCGGGCTGAGCTACGCCGACGCGATCACCGGCACCATCAACGCGCTGTACACCCCGCAGTACTGGAAGTACCTGAGCCTGGGGCTGCTGGGGCTGGCCCGCGGCACCGACCCGGGGGCGCTGCTGGCGCTGGCCGACGACTACCAGGGCCGCAGCCCGGCCGGGCACTACACCAACACCCAGGACGCGTTCAACGCGATCCGCTGCGTGGACGCGCCCGCCCCGACCGACGCGGCGGCCTGGGTCGACGCCGACCGCCAGATCCGTCAGGTGGCCCCGTTTTTGTCCTACGGGGCGTTCACCGGTCACGCGCCGCGGGACCTGTGCGCGCTGTGGCCGGTGCCGGCCACCTCGGCGCCCGGCCCGGCCGCGGCGGTGGCGCCGGGCAAGGCCGTCGTCGTGTCCACCACCCACGACCCGGCCACCCCGTACCAGGCCGGGGTCAACCTGGCCGCCCAGCTCGGCGCCCCGCTGATCACTTTCGACGGCACCCAGCACACCGTGGTGTTCAACGGGGACCGCTGCGTGGACGCCGCCGTGGTGCGCTATTTCGTCGAGGGGACCTCGCCGGGCAACATCCGGTGTTAGGACGCGATACGCTTCGCAGCATGGATCGACAAAAGGAATTCGTGCTGCGCACGCTGGAAGAACGAGACATCCGGTTTGTCCGGCTGTGGTTCACCGACGTGCTCGGTTACCTCAAGTCGGTCGCGATCGCCCCGGCCGAACTGGAGGGCGCCTTCGAGGAGGGGGTCGGCTTCGACGGCTCCTCGATCGAGGGGTTCGCCCGGGTGTCGGAGGCCGATACCGTGGCCCGCCCCGACCCGTCGACCTTCCAGGTGCTGCCCTGGACCACCAGCTCGGGTCACAACCACTCGGCGCGGATGTTCTGCGACATCACCATGCCCGACGGGTCCCCGGCCTGGGCGGACTCGCGCCATGTGCTGCGCCGTCAGCTCAACAAGGCCGGCGACCTGGGCTTCACCTGCTATGTGCACCCCGAGATCGAGTTCTTCTTGCTGGAACCGGGCCCCTACGACGGATCCGAACCCATCCCGACCGACGACGCCGGCTACTTCGACCAGGCGGTGCACGATTCGGCGGCCAACTTCCGCCGGCACGCCATCGAAGCCCTGGAGTCGATGGGGATCTCGGTGGAGTACAGCCACCACGAAAACGCCCCCGGGCAGCAGGAAATCGACCTGCGCTTCGCCGATGCGCTGTCGATGGCCGACAACGTGATGACCTTCCGCTACGTGATCAAGGAGATCGCGCTCAACGAGGGGGTGCGGGCGACGTTCATGCCCAAGCCGTTCGGGCAGCACCCCGGTTCGGCGATGCACACCCACATGAGCCTGTTCGAGGGGGAGGTCAACGCCTTCCACAGCCCCGACGACCCGCTGCAACTGTCCGACATCGCCAAGTCGTTCATCGCCGGAATCCTCGAGCACGCCCCGGAGATCAGCGCGGTCACCAACCAATGGGTCAACTCCTACAAGCGGCTGGTGCACGGCGGGGAGGCCCCCACCGCGGCGTCGTGGGGGGCGTCCAACCGCTCGGCGCTGGTGCGGGTGCCGATGTACAGCCCGCACAAGACGTCGTCGCGGCGCATCGAGGTGCGCAGCCCCGACTCGGCCTGCAACCCCTACCTGGCGTTCGCGGTGCTGCTGGCCGCCGGGCTGCGCGGGGTGGAGAAGAACTACGTGCTGGGCCCGGAGGCCGAGGACAACGTGTGGGACCTCACCCCCGAGGAGCGCCGCGCGATGGGCTACCGGGAGCTGCCGTCCAGCCTGGACGGCGCGCTGCGCGCCATGGAAAGCTCCGAGCTGGTCGCAGAAGCGTTGGGGGAGCAGGTGTTTGACTTCTTCCTGCGCAACAAGCGCACCGAGTGGGCGAACTACCGCAGCCACGTCACCCCGTATGAGCTGAAGACGTATCTGTCGCTGTAGCGCGTCGGCGGTGCGCTACCGTCAAGATCGTGGCCAAACCGACGACGCAGCGGTCGAAGCTTCCCAGTGTCGGGCGCCTGGGGCTGGTCGACCCGAACGCCGGCGCCGGCCTGGCCAAGCTGGGCTGGGACACCGACGCGCACGTCGACGTGCTGTGGGCGCTGTCCCGGGCGCCGGACGCCGACGGCGCGCTGCGCGCCCTGGTCCGGTTGTCCGAAACCGCCGACGTCAACTGGGCTGAGCTCAACGAGCTGCTGCAAACCGACACCAGCCTGCGGGGTCGGCTGTTCGCGGTGCTGGGTTCCTCGCTGGCGTTGGGGGAGCATCTGGTCGCCCACCCGCAGTCCTGGCGGCTGCTGCACGGCGAGATCCGGCTGCCGTCGGCCGACGAATTGCGGGGCCTGCTGGCCGATTCGGTGGCCGGGGTCACCGAGATCGCCGAGGCCATCCCGGCGCTGCGGACCCGTTACCGGGACCGGCTGCTGGTGCTGGCCGCGCTGGATACCGCCCCCACCGTCGAGGACGAGCCGGTGCTGCCGTTCGCCGCGGTCGGCGCCCACCTGTCGGATCTGGCCGACGCCGCACTGGGCGCGGCGCTGACGGTGGCCGCCGCGGCGGTGTGCGGTGACCAGCCCGCGCCGCGGCTGGCGGTGATCGCCATGGGCAAATGCGGTGCCCGCGAACTGAACTACGTGTCCGACGTCGACGTCATCTTCGTCGCCGAGCACGCCGACGCGGTGAGCACCCGGGTGGCCGGGGAGATGA
This sequence comes from Mycobacterium talmoniae, assembly GCF_001854525.1. NCBI lineage: Bacteria > Bacillati > Actinomycetota > Actinomycetes > Mycobacteriales > Mycobacteriaceae > Mycobacterium > Mycobacterium talmoniae. Next base: position 12,887 of record NZ_MLQM01000079.1, on the reverse strand, counting down.
TGCGCATCGCCTCGGAGGCGTTCTTCGAAGTGGACGCCGGGCTGCGCCCGGAGGGCCGGCACGGGCAGCTGGTGCGCACCCTGGATTCGCACATCGCCTACTACCAGCGCTGGGCGAAAACCTGGGAGTTCCAGGCGCTGCTGAAGGCCCGCCCGGCCGTCGGGGATGAGGAGCTGGGCCGGGGCTACCTGGACGCGTTGATGCCGATGGTGTGGACCGCTTGTGAGCGTGAGGGGTTCGTCGCCGACGTGCAGGCGATGCGGCGCCGGGTGGAGGAGCTGGTGCCCGCCGACGTCCGTGACCGCGAACTCAAACTGGGCACCGGCGGGCTGCGCGACGTGGAGTTCGCGGTGCAGCTGCTGCAGCTGGTGCACGGCCGCAGCGACGAGTCGCTGCACGTGGCGTCCACGCTGGATGCGTTGGCGGCGTTGGGCGCCGGCGGCTACATCGGCCGCGACGACGCGGCCAACCTGACCGCCTCCTACGAGTTCCTGCGCCTGCTGGAACACCGGCTGCAGTTGCAGCGGCTCAAGCGGACCCACATGCTGCCGGCGTTCGACGACGATGAGGGGCTGCGCTGGCTGGCCCGCGCCGCGCACGTCCTCCCCGACGGCCGCCACGACGCGCTGGGGGTGCTGCGCGAGGAACTCAAACGCCAAACCGTGCGGGTGTCCCGGCTGCACGTCAAACTGTTCTACCAACCGCTGTTGGAGGCGGTCGGCGCGGATCTGGGCCTGTCCCAAGGGCTAAGCCACGAAGCCGCCGAACGCCAGATCGAGGCGTTCGGCTATCAGGCCCCGCAGACCGCGCTGACCCACCTGGCCGCGTTGACCAACCAGAGCGGGCGCCGCGGGCGGGTGCAGTCGGTGCTGCTGCCCACGCTGCTGTACTGGCTGTCGGACACCCCGGACCCCGACGGCGGGCTGCTGGCCTACCGCCGGCTCAGCGAGGCGATGAGCGGCCAGCACTGGTACCTGCGCACCCTGCGCGACAAGCCCGCGGTGGCCAAGCGGCTGATGCGGGTGCTGGGCACCTCGGCCTACATCCCGGAGCTGCTGATGCGGGCGCCCGACGTCATCCAGTCCTACAGCGACGGCCCGTCCGGGCCCAAGCTGCTGGACACCGAACCCGACGCGGTGGCCCGGGCGTTGATCGCCTCCGCGGGCCGCTACACCGACCCGGTGCGCGCGATCGCCGCCGCGCGCAGCCTGCGGCGCTACGAGCTGGCCCGGGTGGCCTCGGCCGACCTGCTCGGCATGCTCGACGTGCGCGACGTGTGCACGGCGCTGACCTCGGTGTGGGTGGCGGTGCTGCAGGCGTCGCTGGAGGCGATCATCCGGGTCAACCTGCCCGAGGACGGCGTCGCCCCGGCGCGCATCGCGGTGATCGGGATGGGCCGGCTGGGTGGGCGGGAGCTGGGCTACGGCTCCGACGCCGACGTGATGTTTGTCTGCGAACCGGTCGACGGGGTGGCGGATTCGGAGGCGGTGCGGTTCGCGGCGTCGGTCGCCGAGCAGGTCCGGGCGCTGCTGGGCACCGCCAGCGTCGACCCGCCGCTGCAGGTCGACACCAACCTGCGCCCGGAGGGCCGCAACGGCCCGCTGGTGCGCACCCTGGCCTCCTACGCCACCTACTACGCGCAGTGGGCCGAGCCGTGGGAGATTCAGGCGCTGCTGCGCGCCCACCGGGTCGCCGGGGATCTCGAGCTGGGTCAGCGGTTTTTGCTGATGGTCGATAAGACCCGGTATCCGGCCGGCGGGGTGTCGGCCGAGGCGGTGCGCGAGATCCGCCGGGTCAAGGCCCGGGTGGACGCCGAGCGGCTGCCGCGCGGCGCGGACCCCAACACCCACACCAAGCTGGGCCGCGGCGGGTTGGCCGATATCGAGTGGACGGTGCAGCTGCTGCAGCTGCGGCACGCCCACGAGATCCCCGCCCTGCACAACACCTCGACGCTGGAGTCGCTGGACGCCATCGAGGCGGCCGCGCTGCTGGACCCCGAGGACGTCGACCTGCTGCGGCAGGCCTGGTTGACGGCGACCCGGGCCCGCAACGCGCTGGTGCTGGTCCGCGGTAAACCCACCGATCAGCTGCCCGGGCCGGGCCGCCAGCTCAACGCGGTGGCGGTGGCCGCCGGCTGGCCCGACGACGACGGCGGGGAATTCCTGGACAACTATCTGCGGGTGACGCGGCGGGCAAAGGCCGTGGTGCGCAAGGTGTTCGGCGACTAGGTTCGCTGGGCGGCCGGCGCCTTGCCGGTGCGCCGCGACCGACGCTTCCGCGCTGGCGTCGACCTCGGCGGCGCCGTGCGGCGGGGTGGTGCTAGTAAGGTTAGATGGACTTCACGTTCGACGTCATCGCCGCCGACGAACACGACCGGCTGCAGGCGCTCTACGCACCGCTGACCCAGGCCATCCGCGACCTCGTGCAGGCCGGCATCCGCACCGGGGTGGACGAGGACTCCATCCGCGAGGCCCAACGCGCCATCGAGGCGGTGACCGCGACCCTGGACCGCATCCACCACGACGACAACCCGCGGATGCGTCACGCCGAGACCGAGCGCCCGGTGGTGTGGGCCAACCCGGTGATCGGGCAGCGCAACGCGCTGGCCCCGCCGCTGACCGTCCACCACGACGGCGACGGGCGGTGCTGGAGCGAGTTCGAGCTGGGCGCCGCCTACGAGGGGCCGCCGGGCTGGGTGCACGGCGGCATCTGTGCGCTGGTGCTCGACCACGTGCTGGGCGAGGCGGCCAGTTCCGGGCTGTCCAAGCCGCTGTTCACCGGGACCATCACCTGCAAATACCTGCGGGGCACCCCGCTGGGCCCACTGCGGGTGGAGGCGTTCGCCGAACGCGTCGAAGGGGTGAAAACCTTTGCCCGCGGCTATCTCAGCGACGCCGACGGGGTCACCGTGGAAGCCGAGGGCGTGTTCATCATGCCGGCCTGGGCGCGGGACGCCGGATGAAGTTCTACATCTCCAGCGCGTTCCTGGATACCGGCGAGATCGTCGAGATCGCCAAGGCCGCCGACGAACTGGGTTATGACGGGATGGCGATCCCGGATCACGTCGTCAACCTGGAGACGCTGGCCACCCCGTACCCCTACACCCGCGACGGGCAGCGGCGCTGGCAGCCGTTCACCGACTGGCCCGACCCGTGGGTGCTGGTCGGGTCGCTGGCACAGGCCACCACCCGGCTGCGGTTCGTCACCACCGTCTACATCCCGGCCATGCGGGATCCCTATTCGGCGGCCAAAGCCATTGGGACCGCCGCGTATCTGTCCGGTGGCCGGGTCGAGCTCGGTGTCGGCGTCGGGTGGTGCGAAGAGGAATTCGCGCTGATGGGGCAGCGGTTCGCCGCGCGCGGCAAACGCACCGACGAGATGCTGGAGCTGATGCGGGCGTTGTGGGCGCCGGGGTGGACGGAGTTTTCCGGCGAGTTCTATGTAACCCCGAAGCTGGAGATGACCCCGACCCCGCCGCCGATCCCGATCTACGTCGGTGGGCTCTCCGAGATCGCGTTGCGCCGCGCCGCGGCCAACGACGGCTGGATCGGGGATCTGATCAAAACCGACCGCGCCATCGAGGTGGCCGGCCGGCTGCGCGCCTTGCGCACCGAAAACGGGTTGTCGATGCAGGATTTCACCATCCTGTCACCGTTGACCGACGCGTTCACCGTCGAGGATTATCAGCGCGCCGAGGCGGCGGGCATCACCGGGGTGCTGACCATGCCGTGGATGTTCTACACCGGGCCGGCGGCCAGCCTCGCCGAGAAGGTCGACGGGATGCGCCGCTTCCGCAAGGATCTCGGGCTGGGGTAGCTGCGCGGTGGCTTTGGTCGCGAGCAGACGCAAAATCGCATTCGCGGGGTTCCCGCAGTGCGATTTTGCGTCTGCTCGCGGGCGCTACAGCGAGCGGGCGATGATGTCCTTCATCACCTCGTTGGCCCCGGCGTAGATGCGCTGCACCCGGGCGTCCTCATACATCCGCGCGATCAGGTATTCGCGCATGTAGCCGTAGCCGCCGTGCAACTGCACGCAGCGGTCGATGACCGCGCACTGCTGGTCGGTCAGCCAGTATTTCGCCATCGCCGCGTCGGTAGCGTCCAGCCGGCCGGCCAGATGCGCTTGGATGCAATGGTCCAAAAAGGTGCGGCAGGTCCGGGCGATGGTGGCGCACTCGGCCAACTCGAACGCGGTGTTCTGGAACTCGAACAGGCTGTGCCCGAACGCCTCCCGGGATTTGGTGTAGGCGATGGTCTCGTCGACGGCGCGCTCCATGCCGCCGACCGCCTGCGCGCCGACGATCAGCCGTTCCTGGGCCAGCTGGGCGATCATCTGCCCGAAACCCTGGCCCTCGGCGGGGCCCAGCAGGTTCGCCACCGGAACGGTGACATCGGTGAACGACAGCTCGGCGGTGTCGGCGCCGTGCTGGCCGACCTTGTCCAGCACCCGGGTCACCTGATAGCCGGGGGTGTCGCGCAGGTCGACGATCAGCAGCGAAATCCCGCGGGCCCCGGCCTTGGGATCGGTTTTGACCGCCAGCACCGCCATATCGGCCGACCCGCCGTTGGTGATGAACGTCTTGGACCCGTTGACCAGATAGGTGTCGCCGTGGCGTACCGCGGTGGTGCGGATGGCTTTCAGGTCGGAGCCGGCCCCGGGCTCGCTCATCCCGATGGCGCCCAGCACCTCGCCGTTGGCCATCGGCGGCAGCCACTGCCGTTTTTGTTCTTCGGTGCCGTACTCCACGAGGTAGTGCGGCACGATGCCGCTGTGCACGGCGATGCCCAGCGACAGGTCACCGGCGTAGCCCTGCGCGTCGAATACCGCCAGGTCGTGGGCGAAGGTGCCACCGCCGCCGCCGTATTCGGCCGGAACCGAGCACAGCAACAGGCCGAGCTTGCCGGCCTCCAGCCACACCGACCGGTCGATGCGGCGCTGGGCGTCCCACTTGTCGACGTGCGCGACCACCTCGCGTTCGAAGAACCCGCGGGCCAGGTCGAATAGTGCCTGCACCTCGTCGTCGTACCAGGACGGGGTGTGCTTGACGGTCATGGCCGAAGACTACCGCCGGGTCCGGCGCCGGGTGTCCAGCGCGTAGGCACCGGGCCCGGTGAACACCAGCAGCAAAAACGCGAAGCAGTACAGCACCGAGGGTTCGCCGCCGCCGTGGCCGCCCTGGGCGGGGTCGATCGGCCACAGCGCGTGCGGCTGGTGCTGCCAGAAGTAGGCGACCGCCATCTGCCCGGAGGCCAGGAAAGCCGCTGGGCGGGTGAACAATCCGACCATGATGAGCAGCCCGGCGACGAATTCGATCACCCCGGCCCACCAGACCGGCCAGATGCCGACCGGCACCCGGGTGGCCACCGGGTAGCCGAATAGCAGCGACGCGCCGTGTGCGGCGTACAGCAGTCCGAACACCGCCCGGAACAGGCTCAACACGGCGGGGGAGTAGCGGTTCAGGGTGGCATGCAGGTCGGTGGCCATGCGCTGAGATTACGGGGTTATCCCCAGCGGTCGGGTGTGGTGCACACCGACACGGCGGCGTTCGGCGACGATCAAGCCTGTGGCCGAACTCGACTGGCTGCTGGGCGGTGACGGGGTGGTGTCGCGCGGCGAACTGGTCGCGGCGGGTGTCCGGGATGCGCAAATCCGCGCACTGGTGGACTCGGACGCGTTGCGGCGGCTGCGGACCGGGTGGTTCGCCGCGCCGCACGCCGACCCGGCGGTGTGCCGTGCGGTGTCGCTGGGCGGGGCGCTGAGCTGCGTCTCCGCGCTGGCCCGCCGCGGCGTGTGGGTGCCCGAACGCGCGGCACGGGCGCTGCACGTGCGCATGAACGGCTACCGGCGGCGCGTGGCCCGCAGCATTTCCGGCGTCCGATTCTGCGCCGGGGTCGGACCGACCTGCCGGGCGGTGGACGGCCTGGAGGCATCGGTGCTCACCGCGACGCACTGCCTGGACGGGGTTGAGCTGACCGCGGTGTTCGATTCACTCCTCAACCAGCGGATTGTCGATCCCGAGCAGCTCCGGCAGCTGCTGGCCGGGCAGTCGGCTCGAGTGCAACGCTGTATGGCGGCGGCCGACGGATCGGCCGAGTCCGGCACGGAAACCGTACTTCGGTTGTACTTTCAGGCCCGCCGAATCGGGTATCGGAGTCAGGTCGTCATCCCCGGAGTGGGGCGGGTCGATTTCCTGGTGGGGCGGCGGCTGCTGGTCGAGGCCGACAGCCGGGCGCACCACGCGGGTGACGGAATCGAGCGGGACCGCAACCGCGACCTTGAGGCGCACCGCCGGGGCTATCTGCCGTTTCGCGCCTCCTACCAGCAGGTGTTCTACCGGTTCGAGGCTGTCGCGGCGGCACTGGACGCGGTCATCGGCCGGGGAGAACACCTGCGTCCTACTGAGATCGACGCCTAAATTTTCCAAACAGCCGATTCTGAGGGCTATAGGCCAATCTGGACGTCGATTTCAGCAGCGAGCCGACCTAGAGAGGTCGACTTACACGTCGTAGTACAGCGCGAACTCGTACGGGTGCGGGCGCACGTTGATCGGGTCGATCTCGTTCTCCCGCTTGTAGCTGATCCAGGTGTGGATCAGGTCGGAGGTGAAAACCCCGCCCTCGGTGAGGTATTCGTGGTCTTCCTCCAGCCGGTCGATCACCGCCGACAGCTGGGTGGGGGCCTGCGGGATGTTGGCGGCCTCGTCGGGCGGCAGCTCGTAGAGGTCCTTGTCGACCGGCGCCTGCGGCTCGATCTTGTTCTTGATGCCGTCGACACCGGCCATCAGCATGGCCGCGAATGCCAGATACGGGTTCCCCGAGGAGTCCGGGCAGCGGAACTCGATGCGCTTGGCCTTCGGGTTGGTCCCGGTGATCGGGATTCGCACACAGGCCGACCGGTTGCGCTGGCTGTACACCAGGTTGATCGGGGCCTCGTAGCCGGGCACCAGCCGCTTGTAGGAGTTCACCGTCGGGTTGGTGAACGCCAGCAGCGACGGGGCGTGGTGCAAGATGCCGCCGATGTAGTGCCGCGCGGTGTCGCTGAGCCCGGCGTAGCCGGCCTCGTCGTAGAACAGCGGTTCGCCGTCCTTCCACAGCGACTGGTGCGCGTGCATGCCGGACCCGTTGTCCCCGAACAGCGGTTTCGGCATGAAGGTGACGGTCTTGCCACTCTGCCAGGCGGTGTTCTTGATGATGTATTTGAACAGCATCAGGTCGTCGGCGGCGTGCAGCAGGGTGTTGAACTTGTAGTTGATCTCGGCCTGGCCGCCGCTGCCCACCTCGTGGTGGCCGCGCTCCAGGGTGAAGCCCGCGTCGATCAGGTTGGTGGTCATCGTGTCGCGCAGGTCGACGTATTGGTCGGTGGGCGCCACCGGGAAGTATCCGCCCTTGGGGCGGACCTTGTAGCCGCGGTTGGGGCGGCCGTCGAGCTCGGTGGCCTGGCCGGTGTTCCACCACCCCGACACCGAGTCCACCTCGTAGAACGAGCCGTTGATGGTGGAGTCGAAGCTCACCGAGTCGAAGATGTAGAACTCGGCTTCGGCGCCGAAGAACGCGGTGTCGGCGATGCCGGTGCTGGTCAGGTAGTTCTCCGCCTTGCGGGCGACGTTGCGCGGGTCCCGCGAGTACGGCTCGCGGGTGAACGGGTCGTGCACGAAGAAGCTCAGGTTCAGCGTCTTGGCCGACCGGAACGGGTCGATCAGCGCGGTGTTGGGGTCGGGCAGCAGCATCATGTCGGATTCGTGGATCGACTGGAAGCCGCGGATCGACGAGCCGTCGAAGGCCAGACCGTCGTCGAAGACGGTCTTGTCGAACGCCGACGCCGGGATGGAGAAGTGCTGCATCACGCCCGGTAGGTCACAGAAGCGGACGTCGATGTATTCGATGTCCTCGTCGGCGACGAGCTTGAGGATGTCGTCGGCCGTCTTGTCGGTCACAGCAGTGTTCTCCTCTACGTTGTAGCCCCACGAAGACGTTATGGAGCCGATGTTGCCCGAACGTAACCGCCTGTTGCGCAGACGTTACGCAACCGCCCCCGGCGCCGCCGAGGTCGGGTAGCCTGCGTCAGCCTAGGGTAGGGGGCGTGGCCCGCACCATTTCATCCTGGTTGTCCGGTCCCGGATCGGCCGAACCGGGGCCGCCGACCGGCTACCCCGGCGAGCGGCTGGGTTTGCCCGAGCACGGCCCGGGGTCGCTGGCGCCGCTCGGACGCCGGCTGCTGGCGCTGCTTGCCGACTGGCTACTGGCCTACGGCCTGGCCGGGCTGGGGCTGGCGTTCGGCGTGGTCACCCCGACCGGGCTGCCGCTCGCGGTGCTGGTGGTGTGGCTGATCCTGGGCGCGGTGTCGGTGCGGCTGTTCAGCTTCACCCCGGGCCAGCTGGTGTGCGGCCTGCAGGTGGCGTCGGTGGACCAGCGCGGTGTCGGGATCGGCCGCGCGGCGGTCCGCGGGGCGCTGATCGCGCTGGTCATCCCGGCTTTGTTCGTCAACGCCGACGGCCGCGGTTTCCAGGATCAGGTGACCCACACCGCGGTGGTGCGGCGCTAACGCGCTAAAAAGCTAGCGCCGCCGCACGGTGCGCTGCACGCCGCGCATCTTGGCCCCCGCCGGCAGCGGCCCCTTGGGCATCCCCGCCATCCCGGTCCGCGACCCCAGCGCGGCCAGCCGCGACTCCAGCGAGTCCAGCTGCTTGACGGTGATATTGGCCGGCAGCTTGCTCAGGTGGCGCTCCAGCTTGGCCAGCGGGACCTCGCCGTCGCCGTTGCCGACGATCACGTCGTAGATCGGGACGTCACCGACCAGCCGGGCGGTGCGTTTCTTCTCCTGCGCCAGCAGTGGCTTGACCCGCGACGGCGACCCCTCGGCGACGAAGATCACACCCGGACGCCCGATCACCCGGTGCACGGCGTCGAAGTGCCCGGTCCCGGCCACCCCCGGGGTGACCCGCCACTTGCCGCGCAGGTTGTCCAGCGCCCAGGCCGCCGCGCCGGCCTGGCCCTCGGCTTTGCGGTAGACCGACCGCTGGGCGCGGCGCCCGAAGATGATGAACGCCACCAGCAGGCCCAGCACCACCCCGAGCGGGATCATCAGGAGCATCGTCGGCCCGCCGGCCGGCACCCCCAGCGCCACCGACCCGGCCACGATCAGCACGAACGCGCCGATCATGTACGGCAGCAGCCGCTTGTCCTCCTTGCGCTGCACGTTAAACGCCTGCCACAGCTGGGTGCGGCGCTCCTTGGCGGCCGCCTTGCGGGCGGCCTTCGCCTCGGCTCGGGCGGCCTTGTTCTCGGCCGTGCTGCGGGGTTTCGCCATAGCTCCCAAGGATAGGAGAACCGCGGTCAGCGCGGGGTCGCGGCCTGTCGGTGCTCGATGGCCTGGGCGTAGAGCCGCCCGGCCCGGTACGACGAGCGCACCAGCGGTCCCGACATCACCCCGGCGAAGCCCAGCCCCTCGGCGTAGCCGGCGTGCTCGACGAACTCCTCGGGTTGGACCCAGCGCTCGACCGGGTGGTGGCGCACCGAGGGCCGCAGGTACTGGGTGATGGTGACCAGCTCGCAGCCGGCGTCGTGCAGCTCGGCTAAAGCGGCACGCACCTCGTCGGGGGTTTCGCCCAGCCCCAGGATGAGGTTGCTCTTGGTGACCAGGCCGGCGTCGCGGGCCGCGGTCAACACGTCCAGGCTGCGCTGATACCGGAAGCCGGGCCGGATCCGCTTGAAGATGCGCGGCACGGTTTCGACGTTGTGCGCCAACACTTCCGGCCGCGATGCGAAGACCTGCGCCAGCAGCTCGGGCGCCCCGTTGAAGTCGGGGATCAGCAGCTCCACCCCGGTCGACGGGTTGAGCGCCTTGATCGCGCGCACCGTCTCGGCGTACAGCCAGGCCCCGCCGTCGGGCAGGTCGTCGCGGGCCACCCCGGTCACGGTGGAATACCGCAGCCCCATCGCCTGCACGCTTTCGGCGACCCGGCGCGGCTCGTCGCGGTCCAGCTCGGCCGGCTTGCCGGTGTCGATCTGGCAGAAGTCGCAGCGCCGGGTGCACTGGTCGCCGCCGATCAAAAAGGTGGCTTCCCGGTCCTCCCAGCATTCGTAGATGTTGGGGCAGCCGGCCTCCTCGCACACCGTGTGCAGGCCTTCGCGGCGGACGAGGTTCTTCAGCTCGGTGTACTCCGGACCCATCCGCGCCCGGGTCTTGATCCACGGCGGCTTGCGTTCGATCGGGGTCTCGGCGTTGCGCACCTCGAGGCGTAGCAGCTTACGACCTTCGGGAGCGACAGTCACAGTGCCGATGCTACCGGGGAAGCGGGGTGCGCACCCACGGCCAGTACCCCGTCCAGCGCGTCGAGCACCGCCGCGGCCACCGGGCCGCGCACCTGCTCGACCCCGACCCGGCGGCCCAGCTCGGCCGACAGCGACGTCACCCCGGCGTCGGTGATGCCGCACGGCACGATCGCCCCGAACCCGCCCAGGTCGCAATCGCAGTTCAGGGCGAACCCGTGCAGCGTCGTCGCGCGCGACACCCGCACCCCGATGGCGGCCACCTTGCGCGCGGGCCGCCCGCCGCCGGCCGGCAACCACACCCCGGACCGGCCGTCGACCCGGCCCGCCGCCAGGCCCAGCCCGGCGCACACCGCGATCAAGGCCTCCTCGAGGCGCCGCACGTAGTTGACCACGTCCAGCGGCTCGGTCAGGCCGATGATCGGATACCCGACCAGCTGGCCCGGGCCGTGCCAGGTGATCTTGCCGCCCCGATCGGTGTCGACGACCGGGGTGCCGTCTACCGGCCGCTCGTGGTCCTCGGTGCGCCGCCCGGCGGTGTACACCGGCGGATGCTCCAACAGCAGCAGGGTGTCGGGGCCGCCGGCCACTCGGGTGTCGGCCAGCTCACGCTGCAGCTGCCAGGCGGCCCGGTAGTCGAGGCGGCCCAGCTGGCGCACGTCGATCGGGGCGGTGCTGGACCGGATGGAGGCGGTCATATCTCGACGGTACCTACACGGTGACCGGGCGCGCGGTGGCGTAGCCCAGCGCTTCGCCAATGGTGTTGTGGTGGAACACGAAACCGCTGGCCTCCAGCACGGCGGGGATGGCCCGCTGCCCGGTCAGCAGTCCCTCGTCGGCGAATTCGCCGAGTGCGGCCCGTACCGCGAAGCCGGGGAACAGCAGCGGGGTGGGGCGGTTGACGGCGCGGCCCAGCGCGGCGGTGAACTCGGCGTTGGTGACCGGCGCCGGCCCGGTGAGGTTCACCGGCCCGGACAGGGTGTCGTGGGTGATCGCGAACAGCAGCGCCCGCACCTCGTCTTCCAGGCTGATCCAGGACATGTACTGGCGGCCGTTGCCCAGCCGCGCACCCAGCCCGAGCCAAAACAGCGGCCGCAGCCGGCCCAGCGCCCCGCCCGACGGGGCCAGCACCAGGCCGGTGCGGGCCAGCACCACCCGCACCCCGGCGTGCGCGGCCGGGGCGGTCGCGTCCTCCCAGTCACAGCACAGCTGGGCCAAAAAACCCGTTCCGGCCGCGGCGGTTTCGTCGACGGTGCGGTCCCGGGTGTGCCCGTAGTAGCCCACCGCGCTGGCGTTGACCAGCACCGGCACGCCGGCGCCGGCCACCGCCTCGGCCAGCACCTCGGTGGGGGTGATGCGGGAATCGCGCAGGCTCTGCTTGAACGCCCCCGACCAGCGCCGCTGACCGACGTTGACGCCGCACAGGTTGACCACGGCGTCGACGCCGCGCAACGCGGTGGCGTCGAATTCGCCGCTTTCCGGATCCCAGTGCAGCTCACCGGCGTTGGCCGGGGTGCGACGCACGATGCGCAGCACGTCGTGGTCGGCGGCGCGCAGCGCCGACACCAGGGCGGAGCCGATCAGCCCCGAGGAACCCGCGATTGCGACCCTGGCCATCGGCTTCGCCCCTCCCTACAGCCCGAGGTCCGCCTCGAACGCGCCCTCTTCGAGCCGGTGTTTGACCGTGGTCAAAAACCGGCCGGCGTCGGCGCCGTCGATCAGCCGGTGGTCGTAGGTCAGCGGCAGGTAACAGACCGAGCGCACCCCGATCGATTCGTTGCCGGCCTCGTCGACGACCACCCGCGGCCGCTTGACGATGGCGCCGGTGCCCAGCATGGCGGCCTGCGGCGGCACCAGGATCGGGGTGTCGAACAGCGCGCCCTGGCTGCCGATGTTGGTGATGGTGAAGGTGCCGCCGGACAGCTCATCGGGCTTGAGGTCACCGCTGCGGGCCCGGTTGGCGATGTCGGCGATCGCCCGCGCCAGCCCGGCCAGCGACAGGTCGCCGGCGTTGTGGATCACCGGCGACAACAGCCCCTGCTCGGTGTCCACCGCGATGCCCAGGTGCTCGGCGTCGTAGTAGGTGATCTCCTTGCTGTCCTCGTTGTAGCTGGCGTTGACGTTGGGGTGGGCCTTGAGCGCGTCGATCACCGCGCGGGCGATGAACGGCAGGTAGGTCAGGTTGACGCCTTCGCGTTCGGCGAAGTCGTTCTTGGCCCGCGCCCGCAGCGCCACGATCCGGGTCATGTCGACCTCGTGGGTTTGGGTGAGTTGCGCTGTGGCCTGCAGGGATTCGCGGGTCTTCTTGGCGGTGATCTGCCGGATCCGGCTGGCCTTGGCGGTGGTGCCGCGCAGGTGCGCCAGCGCCGGCGCCGGGGTCGGGGCGTCGGCCGCCGGGGCCGGGGCGGCCGCCGGTGCCTTCTTCGCCTCTTCCTGCTGCTGGGCCGCGGCCAGCACATCCTGCTTGCGGATGCGCCCGCCGACACCGGTGCCCTTGACCTGCGCTAGGTCGATGCCGTTGTCGGCGGCCAACTTTCGCACCAGCGGCGTGACGTAGGGCGTCTCCGACGATGACGGCGCGGCGGCGGGCTGGGGTGCCGGGGCCGGGGCCGGCTCGGC
>NZ_MLQM01000078.1:0-22762 GCF_001854525.1 Mycobacterium talmoniae | reverse complement strand
GCTGCTGGGGCCCGTCCCCAACGCCAACCACCTGCGCATCGCCGCGCTGCTCGACGACGGCACCACGCTGAGCTTCGTCGACCAGCGCACCTTCGGCGGTGGGGTGGTGGGCGGGCCGGTGGGCCGGCACGCGCTGATCGGGCGCGCCGGGTTGTTCACCCCGCTGCGGGTGATGTTCGTGATCGCGTTGGTGTTCTTGGCGTTGGGCTGGGCGACCAAGGCGCCGTGTCTGCAGAGCACCGGGACCGGGACCGGCGATCAGCGGGTCGCCAACTGGGATCACGAGCGGGCCTACTACGAGCTGTGCTACTCCGACACGGTGCCGCTGTACGGCGCGGAGCTGTTGAGCCAGGGCAAGTTTCCGTACAAGTCCAGCTGGATCGAAACCGATGGCGCGGGCGCGCCCCAAATTCGCTACGACGGGCAGACCGCGGTGCGGTACATGGAGTATCCGGTGCTGACCGGCGTCTACCAGTACGTGGCGATGGCGTTGGCCAAGACCTACACCGTGCTCAGCAAGCTGGTCGCGATCCCGGTCGTCGCCGAGGTGGTGGTGTTCTTCGACATCGTCGCGCTCGGGCTGGCGTTGGCGTGGCTGGCGACCGTGTGGGCGACCGCCGGGCTGGCGGGGCGCCGAGTGTGGGATGCGGCGCTGGTGGCCGCCTCGCCGCTGCTGATCTTTCAGATCTTCACCAACTTTGACGCGCTGGCCACCGCGTTCGCGGTCGGCGGGCTGCTGGCGTGGGCGCGCCGCAAACCGGCGCTGGCCGGGGTGCTGATCGGTTTGGGCGCCGCCGCCAAGCTGTACCCGGTGCTGTTCTTAGGCCCGGTGCTGGTGCTGGGGCTGCGCACCGGGCGGTTGCGCCCGGTGGCGCGCACCGCCGCCGTCACCGTGTTGACCTGGCTGGTGGTGAATCTGCCGGTGCTGCTGCTGTTTCCGCGCGGCTGGTCGGAATTCTTCCGGCTCAACACGCGCCGCGGCGACGACATGGATTCGCTGTTCAACGTGGTCAAGTCGTTCACCGGGTGGCGCGGTTTCGATCCCGGGCTGGGCTTTTGGCAGCCGCCGGTGATCCTCAACACCGTGGTGATGGTGGCGTTCCTGCTGTGTTGCTTAGGGATCGGGTATATCGCGCTGACCGCCCCGCAGCGACCGCGGCTGGCGCAGCTGGCGTTTTTGGTGGTGGCGGCGTTCCTGCTGACCAACAAGGTGTGGAGCCCGCAGTTCTCACTGTGGCTGGTCCCGCTGGCGGTGCTGGCGCTGCCGCACCGCCGGATCCTGTTGGCGTGGATGACGATCGACGCGCTGGTGTGGGTGCCGCGGATGTATTTCCTGTACAGCGTGCCCAACCGCGGGCTCCCCGAACAATGGTTCACCGCCACCGTGCTGGTGCGCGACATCGCGGTGCTGGGGCTGTGCGTGCTGGTGATCCGGCAGATCTACCGGCCCGCCGAGGATCTGGTGCGGTGGCGCGGCCGGGTCGACGACCCGTCCGGCGGGGTGTTCGACTGGGCGCCGGACCGACCCCCTGGCTGGTTGCCGGGTTGGCTGCGGCCGGTGTCGGCGCGCAGGGTGGTCGAGGCCGCCGAGCCCGCCGCCGCACCCGAGTACGCCGCGGCCGGGCAGCCGAGCGGTCACTGAGCGCCGGGCGTCCCGGTGTTGGGGCGTCGAGCCTGCGGTTGGGGGCGTCGAGCCTGCGGCTACGGCGCCGAGCCTGCGCTCACGGCATCGAGCCTGTAGTCATGGCGCCGAGCCTGCGCCCACGCCGTGAATTCCCGTGCAAATACGTCCTCACCGCAGACTCGGCGCCAAGGATTCAGGCTCGATGCCCTCAGCGCAGGCTCGGTGCCCTGACCGCAGACTCGATCCCCTCAGCGCAGACTCGATGCCCTGACCGCAGACTCGAGGCCATGGCTGCAGACTCGATCCCCTCAGCGCAGGCTGGGCGCCGCCACCTCAGTCTCGGTGCCCTCAGCGCAGACTCGATGACGTCACAACAGCAGGTCGAGGCGACGCCGCACCTGCCGCGGCATGTACCAGCTCCAGGCGGTGCCCGCGGCGATCAGCAGGGCCAGCACACCGTAGGGGGCGGCGGCGGTGGGCTCACCGGCTTGCACCTCGGCTACGGCCACCACCGCGAACAGCAAGACCAGGATCGGCGCGGTGACGACGATCATCGACCAGGACCGCTCCGCGGTGTCGAGGTAGACCTTGCCCACCCGAGTGGTGGCCGCCCGCACCGCCGGCGTGGTCGGCAGGGGGCCACGCAGGATCGCCGTCAGCGCCGCCGACCGGTCGGCGGCGCTGACGCCGTCGACGGCCTCGGTGTAGGCGCGGTGACTCCGCTGACTAGCCGCGGCGCCCACCGCGCCCACCGCGAGGCTCACCAGCCCAATGCCGGGCGCGGCCTGTGACCAGGAACCGCCCACCGATCCAAACGCCGCGAGCAGGCTCAATCCGGCCGCACACAGGCAGGCCAGCACCAGGAAACGCGCCCACCACGGCCACAGTGATACCCGAATGCTCATTGAAGCCTGAGCCTAACAACCGCCACGGGCGACACGATTTCGCTGGCCAGGCCCGCATCCGGTACCCTAAGCGGGTTGCCGACGCAGGCGACCCTCCTGCCACGGAACACACCGTGGCCGTAGACGACCATAGGAGGTGATGAGGTTCCCATGCGTCCATACGAAATCATGGTCATCCTTGACCCCACCCTTGACGAGCGCACCGTTGCCCCGTCCCTGGAGACGTTCCTGAACGTCATCCGCAACGACGGCGGGACCGTGGAGAAGGTCGACATCTGGGGCCGGCGCCGACTGGCGTACGAGATCGCCAAGCACGCCGAGGGCATCTACGCCGTCGTCGACGTGAAGGCCGAGCCGGCGACGGTGTCCGAGCTGGACCGTCAGCTCAGCCTGAACGAGTCGGTGTTGCGCACCAAGGTGATGCGGACCGACAAGCACTAGTCGACTACGAGTCGGTGAACGACTGCCGCGTGTCGGGCCGGTTGCGTAGGCTCGCGCAAAGCATCCCGCCGATCCCAGGAGGACCTTGTGGCTGGTGACACCACCATCACCGTTGTCGGAAACCTGACCGCCGACCCCGAGCTGCGGTTCATCCCGTCCGGCGCCGCCGTCGCGAACTTCACGGTCGCCTCGACGCCCCGGACGTTTGACCGGCAAAGCGGGGAATGGAAGGACGGCGAGGCGCTGTTCCTGCGGTGCAACATCTGGCGGGAGGCCGCCGAGAACGTCGCCGAAAGCCTCACCCGCGGCATGCGAGTGATCGTGACCGGCCGGCTCAAGCAGCGGTCCTTCGAAACCCGCGAGGGGGAGAAGCGCACCGTCTTTGAGGTCGAGGTCGATGAGGTCGGGCCCTCGCTGCGGTACGCCACCGCCAAGGTCAACCGGATCAGCCGCAGCGGCGGCGGAGGCGGCGGCTTCGGTGGCGGCGGCGGGCAAACCCAAGCCCCGGCCGCGGCCAGCGGCGGCACCGGTGAGGACCCCTGGGGCAGCGCCCCCGCGTCCGGCTCGTTCGGCGCCGGCGACGACGAACCCCCCTTCTGATACCCCGGCGCGCGACACGGCGCGCCCCACCAAAACCACAGCACGAAAGAGATACACAGATGGCCAAATCCAACAAGCGGCGCCCAGCTCCGGAGAAGCCGGTCAAGACGCGCAAGTGTGCGTTCTGCTCCAACAAGAGCCAGAAGATCGACTACAAGGACACCGCGCTGCTGCGCACCTACATCAGCGAACGCGGCAAGATCCGGGCCCGGCGGGTCACCGGCAACTGCGTGCAGCACCAACGCGACATCGCGCTGGCGGTGAAGAACGCCCGCGAGGTGGCCCTGCTGCCCTTCACCTCCTCGGCCCGGTAGTCGCCCCCGGCACCACAGAACATTAGGAACGTAGAACGATGAAACTGATTCTGACCGCCGAGGTCGAGCACCTCGGTGCCGCCGGCGACACCGTCGAAGTCAAGGACGGCTACGGACGCAACTTCCTGCTGCCGCGCGGCCTGGCCATCGTCGCCAGCCGCGGCGCACAAAAGCAGGCCGACGACATCCGTCGCGCCCGGGATGCGAAGACCGTGCGCGATTTAGAGCACGCCAACGAACTCAAAACGGCGATCGAGGCGTTGGGCACGATTTCGCTGCCGGTGAAGACGGCACCGGACTCGGGCAAGCTGTTCGGCTCGGTCGGCGCCGGCGACGTCGTCGGCGCGATCAAGAAGGCCGGCGGCCCGAGCCTGGACAAGCGCATCGTGCGGCTGCCCAAAGCGCACATCAAAGCGCTCGGTACGCACCAGGTCGCGGTGCATCTGCATCCCGATGTCAACGTCGCGCTCGACGTGGACGTCGTCGCGCAGGGCTAGACCCCACACCACCAGCTACCCCGGTGGCGCCCTAACCGGCCGCCACCGGGGCGTTGCTGTGTGCGCCAGCGAACTCCTCAACCACCGGACCGGTCAGCGAATCTAACCGGCCGTTAACACGCTGCCAACCCGGCGGTCACACAACACGCCCGAGATGGCAACCCGGCTCGACACGCCGAACGGATTGCCATCCACAGCTCGGACGTGTTCGTGTGGTGCGCTTAGCAGCACAGATGCGGAACTGTCAGCCAATGATCCACAGGTTTTCCCCACCGCCTCAACACGGCCGGCGACGGCTATCCACACGCGATGCACAACTTCATGAACAAGGCCGCTTGGTGTCTGCGCCAGCAACATCTACCGTCGACCCGGCGCATGGCGATGGTCGGGTGAGCGTCATCGATTCGGCGAGAACGCCGGTCGGGAGCGACGCGACGAGGAGCCGGGCGAGTGCCATGACGGCGGGCGATGTCAGTGCCCTGATCTACGGTCCGGGTACCGATGTCGGGTGGGCATTCGAGCGCGGTGCCGAAGGGAGGCGGGGGTAAATGGCAGTCGTCGACGACCTGGGGCACTCCGGCCTCGAGGAGCCACCCCGGGAAGACGTCGGCCGCCAGCCGCCCCAGGATCTCGCCGCCGAGCAGTCGGTGCTGGGCGGCATGCTGCTGTCCAAGGACGCCATCGCCGACGTCCTCGAGCGGGTGCGGCCCGGCGACTTCTACCGCCCCGCCCACCAGAACGTCTACGACGCGATCCTGGATCTGTACGGGCGCGGGGAGCCCGCCGACGCGGTGACGGTGGCCGCCGAACTGGACCGGCGCGGCCTGCTGCGCCGCATCGGCGGGGCACCGTATCTGCACACGCTGATCTCCACGGTGCCGACGGCGGCCAACGCCGGCTACTACGCCGGCATCGTCGCCGAGAAGGCGCTGCTGCGGCGGCTGGTGGAGGCCGGCACCCGGGTGGTGCAGTACGGCTACGCCGGCGCGGAAGGCGCCGACGTCGCCGAGATCGTCGACCGCGCGCAGGCCGAGATCTACGACGTCGCCGACCGGCGGCTCTCCGAGGACTTCGTCCCGCTGGAGGACCTGCTGCAGCCCACCATGGACGAGATCGACGCCATCGCGTCGCACGGCGGCATCGCGCGCGGGGTGCCGACCGGCTTCACCGACCTCGACGAGGTGACCAACGGGCTGCATCCGGGGCAGATGGTCATCATCGCGGCCCGCCCGGGTATGGGGAAGGCGCTCGCGCTGGACACGCCGCTGCCCACCCCGGCCGGCTGGACCACGATGGGTGACGTCGCCGTCGGCGACGAGTTGTTGGCTGCCGACGGGCAGCCGACGCGGGTGGTGGCCGCCACCGAGGTGATGCTGGGTCGGCCCTGCTACGAGGTGGAATTCTCCGACGGCACCGCGATTGTCGCCGACGCGGCGCATCAGTGGCCGACCAGCGAGGGTGTGCGGACCACGGCGCAGCTGCGCAGCGGGATGGACAGCATTGCCGCCGCCGGGGCGGCGAATCCGCACACCGGCTCGCGTGGTGGGGCTGCGCTGATGGTTCCGGCGGTGCAGATCGCGGCGGTCCACCGGATGCCCACCGTGCCGGTGCGCTGCGTGCAGGTGGACAACCCCGAGCACTTGTACCTGGCCGGCCCCGGCATGGTGCCCACCCACAACTCGACGCTGGCACTGGACTTCATGCGGTCCTGCTCGATCAAGCACCGGCTGCCCAGCGTCATCTTCTCGCTGGAGATGAGCAAGTCCGAGATCGTGATGCGGCTCCTGAGCGCCGAGGCCAAGATCAAGCTCGGCGACATGCGCTCGGGCCGGATGAGCGACGACGACTGGACCCGGCTGGCGCGCCGCATGAGCGAAATCAGCGAAGCGCCACTGTATATCGACGATTCACCCAACCTGACCATGATGGAGATCCGCGCCAAGGCCCGCCGGCTGAAGCAGAAGGCCGACTTACGGCTGGTCGTGGTCGACTACCTGCAGCTGATGACCTCCGGCAAGAAAGTCGAGTCGCGCCAGATCGAGGTGTCGGAGTTTTCCCGGCATCTTAAGCTGTTGGCCAAAGAGCTGGAACTTCCGGTCGTCGCGCTCAGCCAGCTCAACCGGGGGCCCGAACAGCGCACCGATAAGAAACCGATGCTGGCCGACCTGCGTGAGAGCGGCAGTTTAGAACAGGATGCGGACATGGTCGTTTTGCTCCACCGGCCCGACGCATTCGAACGCGACGACCCGCGCGGCGGCGAAGCGGATTTGATTCTGGCCAAACACCGTAATGGTCCGACCAAGACGGTGACGGTGGCGCATCAGCTGCATTTGTCGCGGTTCACGAACATGGCGCACTAGGCGTTGGCGATGTCGGTGCCCGCTCCTAAGCTCCTGCCATGGGATCTCTGATTGGCGTACCGCTGCTGGCCGGTCTCCTGGACAGGCTTCGGTGGCTGAACACCCTGGCCATTGTCGTCGTCGCGCCTTGTACGCACGTATGGACTGCGGCGGCACACCCGGGGTTGACGCGATGGACGCTAAGCAGCGGGAGCGCGCTGAAATCGTGGCGCGGGCCGATCAACACCACGCGTGGGTGCTCGCCGGCGATCAACGCGGGACGCGCGGTGCGGGCTACACCAGCTTGGACACGGAGGGCTGATCAAAGGTGAGAGTGCTACTTCTCGATGTCGACATGGCTATCGATGCGGCGCAGGCGAGTTTTGGTTCGGCGCATTCGCTGTACGACTATGACTTGGTCCTGTGGGACCCGCACCGTTCTTTGCAGCCTTATCTCAAGCGCGGCTGGGGCACGGGGTCCTACAACGGCTTGGCGCTCCTATCGGAAGAGCAGTCCCCTCGGCTGCGACGCGACTTGGCTCGTCGGACGAACAACTTTGACGAGTTTCTAAAGCTTGGGCGCACGCTCGTGGTCTTCCTGCCGGGCGATCTGCGTGTGTACATCGACTCCGGCGAGCGCACGCACTCAGGAACCGGCCGGAATCGCCAGACCACCAACATCGTCAAGCCACTCAACATCATGGAGGCGTTGCCCACGAGGCCGGTGCGGGCGGCCGCACTGGGCGACGCAATGCAGCCGGCGCACAGTTCAATCGGTCCTCTCTACCGGCAGACCTCGGACTACTGGTGCTATGCCTCCGTATTCGACGAAGCGGAGCACCTCCGACCGTTGTTGCGGGTCAGTGGAACCAACAAACTTGCTGCTGCACAAACAGATCACAAGGGCGGCACGATCATCCTGTTGCCCATTCTGCTGACGGGCACACCCGACGAGGACGACGAGGACGAGGACGACTATGAGGGCGACGAGGAGGAGCAGAGCGAGGACGCGGAGGCCGGCGACGCCGTCGCAGCACCAGCGGAGGCGGTGGCGGACGCGTCATCAAACGATGAGCTCGACGCTGAAACGATCGACAAGATGGTCCTTGATTGGTTGATCGCGTTCACAAGCTCCGAAGAGGTCGTGTGGCCGGACTGGGCAGACGAATACCGCTTTAAGACCGAAGTCGACCGTGCTCCAGAGATTGCGCAGCGTCAAGCGGACATCGCAAAGCTTCAGGCGGAACTAGACACGCTCAACTCCGAGCAGGAGACCGATCAGCGATGGAAGTTACTCGTCGCCGGCACCGGGACGCCATTCGAAGTAGCTGCGGCCACTGCCCTGACCCAGCTCGGATTTGATCTGCAGCCAACGGTCCCTGGCAGAACCGACTTACGCGGCTCCCGCGGTGACACCAGCGTTGTGGTCGAAACGAAGGGTGTCACGAAAAGCGCGGCTGAATCGCACTGCGCCCAGTTGGAAAAGTGGGTCGCTGAGGACCTGGAGGCTGGGCGCGAGTCCAAGGGGATCCTCATCATCAACGCCTACCTCAACGACCCACCGCTCGAGCGGACGCAGCCGACATTCCCCGATCAGATGCGTAGGTATGCCGAGATGCGCAACCACTGCCTTGCGAGCGGGTTGCAATTGCTGAATCTGGCAAGGACGGCGCTCGCTGAGCCGGAGCGGACAGGCGAGCTGGCCGACCTGCTGCTCCACACAACCGGCCTCATCGAGGGTTGGGACGACCCCGCCGCGGTGTTCAGCGAGACGCCGGCACCACCACGGCGACCGCGGAAGCGCACTAGCGGAGGCCTGAAGCCAGCGGGCGACAAGAAAGACGGCTGACAGCTAGTTGCGCGTCGCGTACGAAACGGCGCAGCGCGGAACGTCGTTCGCACATTCGTACGCTCCGCGGGCTGCGGCGTGAGGTGTTCCGGTCCTACCCGCGTCCCTGCGGATGTCGGACCTCTCTGGGAGGGTGAGGCCATGTACGCGATGTTCTTCGGCGACGATGGTTCCGTGGCGTATCTGGGCGACTATGAGTTCGCGCGCCTCGAGCGCTACGGCATCGCGTTGGTGAACGACACCATCGGGCGCATCCGCGCAAGCGGCATCGATATTCCGACCAGTTTAGCGCCCTCGGAGGGGCCCTACTTCAGATATGAGCACGGGCCGAGCCTCTTTCTCGGGCGCAAGGGCTGCGGTGCGTTGCACATCGCCTGGGATACGAACCTACTTATCGACTACTTCGAGCATGGTTATGGGCTTTGGGAGGGCGAGTCCTTGCCAGATCTGGTGCCCGGTGAGCGCGGAGAACAGTTAGAGGCCCTCCAGATCATCGTCACTCTCTGGGTATTGCGTGACATCCGTTTTCATATTCTCGCGCGCACCATTGATGACTCAAAGAAGCGGAACCTGAGTGAGGAGCGACGTCTACAAAGGCGGACGGCGTGGCGCGAGTTCCGCGCCGCCATCGCGGTCGTCGGCGACGAAGACGAGGATCGGGGTGAAACGCTGATTTTGCCACGGTCAGAACTTGATCGCGCGTTGTCTAGCGTGCCTGCTGGCAATGATCGCGATCTCGTCACAGACGCGGTGAGAACCAAAGTTCATGTCTTTTTGACTCGTGACAAGGGTGTTTTGCGGACCAGAAAAGTACTGTGGCCGTTTGGGCTACATATCGCCAGTCCGCAAGATCTGCTCGAAGAGCTCGCGGCTTGCGGTGCCCTGAATTGCTTGTTGGCGCCGGATCAGCTGTATTGGCCGATGCCAGACCAACAGCGGGTTGCGCATCTGATCAGCGCTCTGGCTAGAGCCAGCGGGGGCCAAGACGAAAAATCCGCGCCATAACAATAAGAACGATGATCTAGCCAACTCGAGTACTACCGCACCATGAGCCGAGCGATGATGGCCGCGCTCAACGACAACACGGAGACGTGCAAGCAGTTCGGCGACGGCAATGGCTTTGGGCGTAGCTGTCTGAACGGTGTTCGATGGAGGTCATCAAAAGCAATCCTGATTCGGCCTCATGCTGCCGCTCACCCGCAGGGTCAGTGAGATTCCCCGCGGTCCCGATACTGAGTCCACCCGGTTCTAGAGTCGGGTTGGTTTGATCCGTGCTCCGCTACGACGCGCCGGCCTTTCGTAATGTCCTGAACGCGTAGGGCGATCAACGCCGGGCTGTCCTGACGCAGTCAGATCAACTCAGAGCAAGACCGCTTCCCGGCACCCGACGGTATGCCGCAATGGGCGTGGAAGGTACTCAATCGTCGAATCCCCGGCTGCCTGGGCTGGTTGACCACTGCCATCCTCGACCAGCGCTGCCGCGAGATTCCGGGTCTCATCTAGTTCGACGGCCATTGGCCGCCGGGTCGGGGACTGCGACTGCCGTCCGCCGCCTCCTGAAAAGAGTGTCTCGCTGCCCTCAGGTGGGCAATATAATTCCGTTATGCATTGCGGTGCTCCGGTGTTGTTGCCGACCTTTCGGCGGGTCTGCCTTGATCATTCCAGACCCAACTGACGCCAGCACCAGGATGATGGGGGTTCCAAAATGACCGGGGTTATCCGCCTCCGGACTGCCGTCGGGATACTGGGCGCCGCCATGCTTGTCGCCGTCATCGGCCCCGGCAGCGCGCACGCCGAACCGGAAGCACCACCGGACGCTTGGGTTATGGCGGGCAGCAGTCCCGCTGACTACGAGTTTGAACGGATGGCGGAGACCGTCGATGGCAACGCTGTCCTGCGTCTGCGAGCTGTCAACGACAAGCCGGCAGGATTCGGCACGATGATGCAGACGATGGCCCCGACAAGGTTTCTCGGCACCCGCATGCGGATGTCCGGTTTGTTGAAGGGCAACGATATTAACGGGTGGGCGGGCCTCTGGCTGCGGGTCGACAGTCAACGCGGCGGTGCTCCACTGGCCTTCGACAATATGTATAACCGCCCGGTCCGGGGCTCGACGGGCTGGTCGAGTGCAGAGATCGTCCTCGATGTCGGCCGGGACGCGAGCGCCATCGCTTTTGGGGTGCTGCTTGATGGAACGGGGTCTGTCGACATCTCAAAACTTCGTTTTGAAAAAGTGGGCTCGGATGTTCCCGTGACTGGCAGGCCGCAGAATTGAACCCGTGAATCTCGACTCTAGGGGCATGGTTACCCACTTTCTGAGGTAGCTACGCTGCCACCGCGGTTGTGCCGCAATACGCGATTACGGTGCAAGGCCACGGTCGTGGGGTGAAGTGTTCGTGGGGCGGGTCGCCGCAACGGCCTGCACGGCGAAAGCGGCCGTCAAGCCGCGAAGCGCGATCTCACCATCCCGCAAAGGCGTGAACCTGTACTAGCTGGATGGCTGCAGGCTATGTCGCTAACCTCGATATGTGCCGGACCCAACGAACCAACCGCCCGCTCGAAGACGTCTTCGCCGAGACCGAGCTACTCCTGGCGGCGGCGGTTCTCCAAGCCAGGTCGTTCTCGATGTGGAGGGCTCCGGTGTTCAACCGCCGGTCGCCACTTCGGTGCGTCGGATGTTCTGGTTACTGGAGCGAGTCGCACCCGCGATCGGGTCGCGGTGGGCGACTGAATTGTGGTGCACCCCACCGGTCATGGAGTCCAGCCTGCGTATGCCGCCCGGTGTCCCGCCTGGCCAGCCGCTGGAGGCGCACTGGGACGGGCACCGGATCGTGGGTGAGGCCTGGGGCGAGGGGCCGCCGGTCTATCTTGTGCACGGCTGGGGCGGGCGCCGCCCGCACCTCGGCATGTTCATCAAACCTCTCGTCGAATCCGGACATCGGGTGATCGCGTTCGATCTGCCCAGCCATAACGAGTCAGAGCCCGGCGTACTCGCCCCCGGCCGTACCACCGCCATCGAGTGCGCCAAAGCGGTTGCCGCCATCATCCGCACGCACGGGCCGGCCCGTGCAGTTGTCGCCCACTCCCTCGGGGCTAACGCGACCGCATTCGCGGCGTCGTGGGGCACCACGGTCGGGCGGTTGGTGTTCCTCGCGCCGATGGGTGAGTTCCCGATCTACCTGGATCTCTTCGCCGCGCGTCACAACTTCGGCCGGCGGATACGCGCCGGTCTGCATCGACGTCTTGAACGTCGTATCGGCATGCCGCTCGAGGACACCAACATGGTCCGGATTGCCGAGCGCACCGACTATCCGCCGCTGCTGCTCATCCACGACCCCGACGACCCGGAGACGCCCTACCCGACGAGCGAGAAGATCGTCGCGGCATGGCCAGGCGCACGCTTGATGACAACGTCAGGACTCGGCCGGCTGGCACATTTCCGAATCCTGCGGCATCGCCCCGCGATTCGCGCGGGCGTCGAATTCATCGGTCCCGCATCGGTGTGAAGTAACACTTGGTCGCCCGGCTGCGGGTTAGATGCTGTAGTGCCGCAGCCGCTGCAACCGTCGCATGCCGGCGGCGGCCACTTTCTTCGGAGCCGGGCGAAGAGCTTCCTCGAGTCGTGCGCGAACGTCCTCGGTGTCGAGGTGCGTGCCGATCGCGACGAGGTGGCTAGCCCCCGCGCCCGCGGGCGCGGTCGCCACGTGAACGGATGTGCCGACCACATTAAAAAGGTAGTGGCGCTTGCCGATCGCGACGGTGCCCTTCATTCGGTAGACGCCATGGGGCGGCTGTTCAAGTAGGTCGATGAGCGGTCCGGGATCGACGGCGCCGTCGCCGACGACGGTGACCGACGTGGCATGCACGTGGTCGTGGTGCCCATCGTGCGCGTCGGCGGGCTCGTCGAGAAGCAGTTCCCGAAACGACATCTGCCCAGACTCGCCGCCGCCGTTGACATCGTAGAGCAACCGGGGATCCACGCGACCCGCCACCGCGCCCACGACGTGAGCGTCGCGATTGAGTGCGCGCACCCGGGATTCGACCCGGCGAAGGGTAGCTGCGCGGGCCTCCTCGGCGATCCGATCCAACTTGTTGACCACGACGAGGGATGCCGCGCCGTAGCGCGAAGGCGGCGCGGGCCCGGTGTCGACGGTGTTGAAGTGTTCCGCTGCGTCGATGACGTCGATGACACCGCCGTGGCGTATCCGATCCACCCCGCTGAACCGAATCACCCGCGATATCGCGACCGGTTCGGCTACCCCGCTCGCCTCGACGATGATCGCGTCGAGGGCGAGCTTCGGGTCGGTCAGCTTCTCCAGCGCGTCGTCAAGCTCGCCCTCATCGGGCAGACAGCAGATGCATCCACCGGCGATCGACACCGGTTCGTCGACCTGGCCCGTGACCAGGCCGGCGTCGACGTTCAGTTCGCCGAAGTCGTTGATCACGACGCCGATCCGCGCTCCCGGCGCACGCAGGACATGGTTGAGCAGCGTGGTCTTACCCGCACCGAGATAACCAGTGAGGGCGATGACGGGAATCGCGGGAGCGTTGCGACCGGTCACCCGGCCATTATTACCCGGCTCCGTGCTGGCGACAGTGAGCGCTGACTCCCGAAAGTCTGCGCAGCGCGAACTGGCACCGGGTGGGTATTTGACGGCTCTCAGAAAACCGCAGTAGGTGGGCCAAAAGCTGGTATGACGGCAATCCCGCGGACATACGATGTCTTCGGGAAAACGCTGTCTTCGGGGAAGAGGAATAGGGCGTGAGTAACACCGCCACCAACGCTGGCCGCGATGGCGGCGAGCCGCTCACCGCAACGGTGTCCGCAGTCACGGGCACAGGACCGCGCTGTTGGCGGGCGTTCACCGTGTTGGGTAACGGGATCACACAGCTACGGCGCGCCCGGGCCCCGATCACCGTGACTGCCCAGGCCGGGCTGTTAGCGATCGCGTTCTCGGCCACCGTATTCGGCCTGGCCACCCTATCCTCGTATCTACCCGGCACGGGTACATCGTCTGTCGGGATGGCGGTGGCGGCGGCCGACCCGTGTGGTGATCGGTGCGGAGACGGCGACAACGGGCAAGGCCCCTACGGTCCGGATGCTTCCGGTGCTCAGCCGCCGGACACGCCCAATCAGTTGCCGGATTATGAAGGCGGCGCCGACTCCGGAGATCCGGCCCCAGACCAAGCTGCCGGCCAGGTCACCCAACAAGCCGCACAGCAAAACGCCACCCAGACCGCCAGCCCAGGACTACCGAAGCCACCACCACCACCGGATTCATGGTCGGGGCAGATCACCAACACCCCCGACCCCACCACGCCGAACGCCAACAATGCGTTGACCATGGCGCAGCTGGTGCAACACGTTTACGATCCGGCCCATCCGCTGCCCGCAGGATGGTCGCAGCTCAGTTCGGTGGAGGTAGAACAGCTCAGCGCGATCAACCCGGATGTACACCCCGTGGCGGTGGCCTCCGGCGTGCACGTCGGCGTGTTCACCGACGGCGCCGGGCACTATGTGGGTGGGTTCGCTGGGGCCGAGAACCTGTTCGATGACGCTGCGGTGGTTGTCGAGGAAGTCGGCGGCAACCCACCCCAATACCAGATGGCCGTCCAGATCATGAGCGGCCTGCTCAACAACTTCGGCGCCGGAAACGTCGCCGCCACCGGACATTCCATGGGCGGTGGAGAAGCCGCCGCCGGAGCCCTCCACAGCGGCGCCACCGCCATCACCTTTGAAGCCCAAGGGCTTTCGCCCGGCTACCTGGAAAGTCTCGGACTGGACCCCGAAGCAACCTTCGATCAAGCCGCCGACGGACAAGTCCAGCACTACTTCATCGAAGGCGAATTTGCCACCCTCCTACAACGCGAACTACCCGTAATCAACGGCCTACCCAACGCCCCCGGCCTCAACTACGCACTGCCGTTTGTCACCACCGATCCCGTTACCGGAGCCACCATCATTTCCCCGGTCGGCCCGTTTGATCAAGCCCATAACATCGCGGCCGTCATAGATTCGTTAGCACAACCAGGGGTGGAACCTGACTTGGTGTTCACGCAGCCCATCCCGGGCGAACAACTCGCCGAAGACGTTGTTAATGCTGTCGCTCCAATTGTCGTCCTACCCATCGCCGAAGCCGTTCTCGACGACCTGACACCACCAGCACCATAAAGAACAAAAGGGAAATCGCATCATGTGGTACGTCAAGACAATCGGTGCCACCGCCATAATCGCCGCGGGACTAATCGCGGCCCCTGCCGCTAACGCCGGCGCACACACCGTCACCTATGCCCTGTGGGTGGATGGCCCGGCCCCGAACGGGTTCAGTGTCAGCTACGTAGTTAATGAACCGGTCGATCAACAAAGCCCTTCCCGCGGCAACGATCCTAATTTGTTTTTGGCTCCCGGCCAGGTCTGGACGCGTGAGACCACTATGGACGACCCGACTCAGTGGGCCTACATGGTGGCGGTTTACAAGAACGCGTCGGCCAATCCGGTCGGTACGCACTGTGAGATTAGAGTCGATGGGGTCGTGCAAGCCAACGGCGTAAGCGTCTGCTCGATTCGGCAGCTACATGCCGGAAGCGGTCCGCCTGGGACTATGTGAGATTTTGCGCGGGGCCATGGTTTCGGCGGCCTTAGACTAGCCAGGTAGGGAACGGACGCCATGGCCGCTGGGAGGGTCATCGGCCGATGAATACGCCGACACGCCGCGATCCGGTTGTCACGCAGTCGGCTCAACGACGATCAAAGGGGGAACCACGGTGAAGGGTTGGCATATGTCGGGCAGCAATCCCGCCGACTACGAGTTCGAGCGCACGGCGGAGACCATCGACGACAACGCCGTGGTGCGTCTGCGAGCCGTAACCGACAAGGCCGCAGGATTCGGCACCATGATGCAGACGATCGCCCCGACGAAATACCTCGGGACCCGGGTCCGGCTGTCTGGTGTGTTGAAGGGCAACGATATTGAGGGGTGGGCGGGCCTTTGGCTGCGGGTCGACAGTCGCCAGGCGGGTGCTCCCTTGGCCTTCGACAATATGCAGGACCGCCCGATCCAGGGCACGACGGATTGGTCGGGTGAAGCGATCGTGCTCGACGTCGACAAGGAGGCAAGCGCAATCGCTTTCGGGGTGTTGCTTAATGGAACGGGGTCCGTCGACATCTCCAGACTTAGGTTTGAAGAAGTCGGCTCGGATGTGCCCGTGACCGGCACGCCGCAGGCGACGGAACCCGTGAATCTCGACTTCAGCGACGAGTAACCGCTTGGCTCTCGAGCGCTGAGCCGCGATGCCAAGTCCTCCTCTGATATCATCGTGACGATATCAGAGGAGGTGCCGTGGAACCGGAACAGATCCTGATCCGCAACCTGCCCGCGGGGACCAAGGCAGCGCTGCGCGTACGCGCCGAACAGCACCACCGTTCTGTTGAAGCAGAGGCCCGAGCGATCCTCAGCGACGCTCTTGAACGACCAGCCGTCACGATCGTCGACATGCTGTGCAGCGACGAAGGCTCCGAGATCGAGTTCGAGCCGGAACGGCTGAACCTCGCGGGGCGCACCCCTGACCTGTGAGATACGTCCTGGACACGAACGTGGTGTCTGCCCTGCGCGTGCGTGGCCGCAATCCGTCGGTCGAGGCGTGGGCGGCATCCGTGCCGGTGGGCGATCAATTTGTCTCGGCGATGACAATCGCCGAGATCGAGCGGGGTGTGGTGGCAAAGGAGCGATCGGACCCGGCGCAAGGGCAGGTTCTCCGCAGGTGGTTCGAGGACCGTGTGCTGCCTGCCTTCGCTGGCCGTGTGCTGGCCTTCGACTTGCCGGCGGCGCGGATCTTCGCCACATACCGGGTTCCCGAGCGTGCACCGTTGGACGACGCTCTTATAGCCGCGGTCGCAGAGTCTGCCGACATGATCGTCGTGACGCGAGATATCAAACACTTCAAGACGTTCGGGGTCCGATGTTTTAACCCCTGGTAGCCGTAGCTCACAACCTGGAGTTTGGCTCGGCTCGCGCGAGCGCATCCGTAACGAGTGGTTCAGGACTTCACGGATGCAGGTTCCACTGCCCGCAATCTTGGGCCAGGACGTCGTTGACGTCGACCTCGAGCCCGCCGACCACCGGGCCCGGATTCGACGCGGTGCTCACCACCCGCTGGTAGAGCACCGCGGCGGGGTCGACTTGACCGTGCGACCAGGACCGGGTCTGCCAGGCCCACCGGTGGCCGGGCGTGCCCGAGTTCCCGATCACACCATCGGCGGCCGCCCACTGGCACACGTTGATGCCCCCGTAGACGCCGGTGCGCTGCACACCCAGCACGGAGTTGATCCCGCGGAACCACTGCAGCGCCACGGTTTCCCAGGTGTGGCGGTCGATGTCGTCGTCGACGCTGAAGAAGATCGGTGCGCTGTGGCCACCGCCGGCCGCGGTGTGCAGCTGCCAGGCGGTGCGCGCATCGGCGACCCCGCCGGCATACCCGCGCGTGAAGTCCGACGGCGCCGTCCCGCCCGGCTTGCCGTATTGGTAGTTGCTGACGATCACCAGCCCGGCGGCGGTCAGCGACTGAGCGTAGGGACGGGTGATCGGCTTGGCGCCGAAGGACGAGCCGGGCCGCGACATCGACACGTAGTTGATCACCCCGGCATGGCCGGCGGCCCGGATGTCCTGCGCCGGAATCTGGCGCGCGGCGTAGTCGATCAGCGTGGGAGCGGCGGCCGAGGCCGAGGGCGCGCCGACACCGGCGGACGCCGCACCCAACCCGGCCAGCGCCGCGGCGGATGCGTACCGCAGTACGTCACGCCGGGAAACCGGGCGTGATCGCCGAGGGCGGTGAGTCCCCGGGGAGTCCTGCATCGCATGATGTTAACAATGAGGCTGTTGTTAATGGTGTTGCACTCGCCGGGCGGGTTCAACCCCGGTGCGCCATCTCCGCATATGAGGACCCGCCGCCAGGTTTTCACCAGGACTTAAGGTTCTCATGGTCGTCCCTCAGCCGAGTCTCAGGTAACTTGAGCGCTCGTCGACAGGCCGACATGGCAGGCGACAGGTGACCCTTAGCGTTAAGGAGCAGCTGTGCAACTAGCTCGTCGCAACCCCTACGCCACCGTTGGCGCCGCGCTTGCAGCCGCAGGCCTGATCGCCGTCACACCGGCCGCCCCAACGACATCGGACCTGCAGCAGCGCGCAGTGCAGCTCACCTCGGCCGCGGCGGCCGTCGATCCGATCAGCGTTCTGGGCGAGATCCCCGCTGCCCTGCAAACAAATTTCAGCGATGGCCTGAGCGACATGTCCGCCGGCGTGGCAGCTTTTGACGCGGGCCACGTGCTCGCCGGCCTGAACGACTTCCTCACCGCCCCGGCGAATCTCTTCCTCGATCCCGCGGAGAATGTCTACCTGGGTCTGGCCGACGCCGTTACGGGACAGTCGCTTGCCTTGAACGCCTTTGAGTTCAGTCCCGCAAATCCCGGGACCGCCCCGGATCTGGTCCAACTTACCGCCATTGTGCACGAACAGACCCAGGCGCTAGCGGCCGATCCGAGCTTGTCGAACTTCCTCGCGAGTCTGGATGTGCTCTTCTACACCATCCCCAA
The DNA here is from genome assembly GCF_001854525.1 of Mycobacterium talmoniae. NCBI lineage: Bacteria > Bacillati > Actinomycetota > Actinomycetes > Mycobacteriales > Mycobacteriaceae > Mycobacterium > Mycobacterium talmoniae. Next base: position 4,604 of record NZ_MLQM01000078.1, on the reverse strand, counting down.
GGATCTGTTCATGGAGTCGCTGGGCGGGTTGGCGGGGGTGCTGGATCCCGGTGCTGTCGCGGCGGCCGCCGACCCGGCGTTCACCGCCACGCTGGCCGAGCTGCCCACCCTGCTGCTGAGCCTGATCCCCTGAGTAAGGACGCTATTCCGTAGTAGCCCTGCGTCAGATCCGCTCGGTCAGCTCTGCCGGATGTGTCAGCGAATTGTCCAGGTGCTGCCGACCGAACGGCCCTGTTACTGGGGCCCTGCCACGTGGCTTACCGGCGACTCCGCGGCCAACGCGGCACCGAGTCGGCGCGTCGCGGCAGACAGCTGCGTCCCCAGACGGGTGACCGCCGCACCGGTCAGCGGCTCGGTGCTGGGGACCAGGCTGAGCATCAGGGCGATGCGGGATCCCGAGTCCAGGATCGGCGAGTCGATGTGGCTCACCTCGTAGCTGCGGTCAGTGGCCAGGCTGGTCGGGAACCACTCCTCGGTGTGGATCAGTTCGTCGGTCAGCGCCTGCGCCAATTGGCTTAGCCGGGTGGACCGGACCTCGGCACTGCGCACGATCAGCGCCAGTTCCCGCAGACGCAGATCGGGCAGGATGTGCAGACCGACCGCGTAGCCACGCCGCTTGGCGGCGGCCAGCGCCCGGCGATAGCGATCGCGCACGTCCTCGGGCAGCGCGGACAGCCACTGCTCCCGGGCGTCGGGCCCGGCCCAGGCAAGGATCGACGCGCCATACGGCGGGCGGTGCGGGAACTGGGTGCCGATGGGCATTGGGTCACCGCCGCCGTGCCGGCTGCGGATCTGATCGACCACGGTGGAGTAGTCATCGCTGACCGCGAACGCAATACAGTGCGCGCCGGTCGCCGCCGACAGCTCGGCCATCGCCGGGCGGGCCAACACCAGGGCCGGATAGCGGCCCGCCGCCTCTCGGCCGAGGCGGACCATGGCGGGACCCAGGTGGTAGGTCTTGGCCACCGGGTCGCGCAGCAGCCAGCCGGCCCGCAGCAGCTCGGCCAGCATCGAATGGCAGCTGGCCTTATGCACGCTCAACCGGCGCGACACTTCCGCCAACGACAACCCTTGGCTCCCAACACCCGCCAGGTGCTCAAACAGGTTCACCACCCGCTCGGTCTGCGGGGACGGACGCGGCGCCACAACCGCAATGGTCGCACAATGCGACTGGTTGCGGTGCGATGTGCGACCGTGTGACGATTGCCACAATGAAGGATCTGCGCGGCAAGGTTGCGGTCGTCACCGGTGGAGCCGGGGGTATCGGCCAAGCCCTCGGCCGGCGCTTCGGCGGCGAGGGCATGAAGGTCGTGTTGGCCGACGTCCTGGCCGATCCCCTGGATGAGGCGACCCGAGCGTTGGCGGACAACGGCATTGAGGCCGTCGGGGTGGTTACCGACGTCACCGACTACTCCTCGGTCGAGGCGCTGGCCACGGAGGTGCTGCGGCGTTTCGGCGCGGTGCACGTGGTGTGCAACAACGCCGGCACCGGCGGGGTCTCCGAGGGCTACATGTGGGAACACGACCTGGCCGACTGGCGCTGGGGCATCGACGTCAACGTGCTGGGCGTCATCCATGGCATCAAGGCCTTCGTGCCGATCCTGCTCGAGCAGGGCGACGGACACGTGGTCAACACCTGCTCGGGCAACGGCGGGTTCGCGCCCATCGCCCGGGGCGCCATGGGTGGACCGGCCACCGCGGTCTATCCGATGACCAAGGCCGCGGTGCTCTGCCTGACCGAGAGCCTTTACACCCACTTGCAGATGACCGGGACGCGGGTGCGGGCGCATGTGCTGTTCCCGGGTGGCTTTCTGAACACCGGCATCTGGGAGTCGTGGCGGCACCGCCCGCCGCGCTACGCCGCGACCCAGCAGCGGCGCACCCCCGAGCCGACGCTGGCGAAGGTTGTGGAGCGCTTCGAGGCCGCCGGCGCACGAGTCGAGTTCACCCCGCTCGAAAGCGTCGCCGACCAGGTCGTGGACGGAATCGCCGCGGACCGGTTCTGGATGATGGGCCCGCCCACGCCGGCCGATCAGGTGGTGAGCGCCAAAGCGGCATCGATCCTCGCGCGCGGCGAACCCGACTACCTGGTCGACGTTCTCGGCCAACACGCCGAGGCTGAACCAGCAGCCGAAGGAGGAATGCGTTGAGCACCACCACAGTTCGCTACGGTCCTCGCCAACCCGAGGCGCAGGTCGACCACGAGATCGACGCCACCAAGGCACCCATCGCCACCGAGGCGGTGACCATCAGCTACCTCACCGACCCCGAGATCGTCGCCGCCGTGCTGCCCAGGCCGCTAAAGCCGGCGGCCGAACCCCTGGTGCGCATCCAGCTGCAGCGGGTCCGCATCGCGGGTATGCCGACGTTTACGTCGGCGGTGTTCTCGGTGACCGCCCGGCACGACGATCTGCACGGCGACTATCCGCTGTTCATGCCCCAGTCCACCGAGCAATCGGTCACCGGCGGCCGCGAAACCTTCGGCGAGCCGAAGAAATTGGCGCACATCGCGGTGGAGCGCGACGGCCAGAGCGTCACGGCAGGCGTCGACCGGTTGGGGCATCAGCTCATCCGGGTGACCGGCCGGGTGACCGGTACGGCCCCGCTGCCGCCGGATCAGGTGAACACCGAGTTCTACTTCAAGTTCCTGCGTGCCCCCGACGGCGCCGGGATCACCGACCCGCACCTGGTGTACGGCGAATACCACCGGCACTACGAGCTGCTGGAGACCATCGACGGCACCGTCGAGTTGGGTGAGTCGCCGCTGGATCCGGTGGCCGACATCGTGATCCGCCAGATCACCTCGATCACCTGGTGTCGTCGGCGCACCGTCCAGGTGGGCCGGATCGCGGCGCGGGTGCCGGCCGAGTGGCTGCTGCCGTATGTGCACCAGCGCTATGACGACGTGGCGCTGCTCGCCGCCCCGCGGCCCGAGCCGGCGCGGGCATAGTCGCATGGACCGGTACACGGTTATTTCGGCCGACTGCCACGCCGGCGCGGATCTGCTCGATTACCGCGACTACCTCGATCGGCGGTACCGCGACGAATTCGACGGCTGGGCACAGACCTACGTCAACCCGTTCGGCGACCTCACCGAACCCGACGCCGAGCGCAACTGGAACAGTGAGCGGCGCAACGCCGACCTGGATGCCGAAGGCATTGCGGGGGAGGTGATCTTCCCCAATACCGTGCCGCCGTTCTTTCCGCAGGCAAGCCTGGCCGCCCCGGAGCCGGAGACCGCACGGGAGCTCGAGCTGCGCTGGGCCGGCCTGCGCGCGCACAACCGCTGGCTGGCCGACTTCTGCTCCGCCTCGCCGGAGCGCCGCGCGGGCGTGGGCCAGATCCTGCTCGCAGACCTCGACGCAGCACTCGCCGAGGTAGCACAGATCGCCAAGTTGGGGTTGCGCGGCGGCGTGCTGTTGCCCGGAGTCGCCCCCGGTACCGGCATCCCTCCGCTCTACGCCGAGCACTGGGCACCGCTGTGGGCGGCGTGCGAGCAGGCGGGCGTGGTGGTCAACCACCACGGCGGCAACGCCGGACCGCCCCCGACCGACGGGTGGGGCAGCTCGTTCGCGGTGTGGGTGTACGAGACCCATTGGTGGGCGCACCGCGCGCTGTGGCACCTGATCTTTTCCGGGGTGCTGGATCGTCACCCGGACCTCACCGTGGTGTTCACCGAACAGGGCGCCGGGTGGATACCGGCGACGCTGAACTCGCTGGACGTCGCCGCCGCCCGCTACGCCCGACCGAACTCGGCGATCGCCCGCTTCGCCGGGCCCACCGCCGGCTCGCTGACCCTCAAGCCCAGCCAGTACTGGGCCCGGCAGTGTTACGTCGGTGCCAGTTTCATGCGTCCCGTCGAGTGCGCCGAGCGGGACGGGATCGGCGTGGACCGCATCATGTGGGGCAGCGATTACCCGCACTACGAGGGGACCGCGCCCTACACCCGGGAGGCGCTGCGCCACACCTTTGCCGGCGTCCCGACCGCCGAGGTGGCGGCCATGGTCGGCGGGAATGCGGCGGCGGTGTACGGCTTTGACCTCGACGCGCTCGCCCCGTTGACCGCCCGCATCGGCCCGACCGTGGCCGAGGTCGCCGAGCCGCTGGCGGCGGTGCCCGCCGACGCGCGCAGCACCGTGTTCGAGCCCGATCCCATCCGCACCTGGTAGCGAAAGGCCCACCGTGAACCCGTATCTCATCATCTCCGCCGACACCCACGCGGAGCTGCCGACCGAGCGGTACCGCGAATACGTCGACCCCGAATACCGGGAGGACTTCGAGGCCTACCTGGCGGAGAAGACCGCGGCGGCGCAGGCCGGCGGCTTCATCGACGAGCAGTTCGCCGAGGAATGGTTCGCCGCGCACGGTGAAGGCATCGCCGGCGGCTGGGATGTGGCGCTGCGGGACAAGGAGCTCGACGGCGACGGGGTGGTCGGCGAGGTCATCTTCCCCGACGCCGACGCCGTGACCGGGGTCGCCGGGGCGCCGTTTGGCGCCGGCCTGGGCCAGTCGGGCGATCTCGATCCGGGCCGCGCCATGGCCGGGGCGCGGGCGCCGAACCGCTGGTGGGCCGGGCGGGGCGGGGGCCCGCGCGGGGGGGGGGG
>NZ_MLQM01000077.1:0-22941 GCF_001854525.1 Mycobacterium talmoniae | reverse complement strand
GGGTGCGCGCGGTCACCCGGACCGCGGCCGCCAGGTCGGCGCGCGCCGGGGCGGGGCGGGTGTCGTCGCGCAACCAGTCCGCCACCGCGACGACCGCGGCGCGGGCCTGCGCCGGGTCGACGGATTTGCGGGCGGCCACCTCATCGCCCCGTTCGCCGCTGCACGGTCAGCGCCGCCACCGCCCCGGCCTCGTCGAGGGCCAGGTGCAGCAGCATCGGCGCCGCCACGCTGCCGTCCCGCTCGGCCAGCCAGCCGAACAGCCACCCGGCGACCCCGGTGACCAGCACGGTCGGCGCCACCGGCGCACCGGTGCCGCGGGCGTCGGCGATGTGGGACATCCCGAACGCGGCGGCCTGCACCACCCGCCCCGCGGCGGGCCCGAACGCGTCGGCGGCCAGCCGGCCCAGCGCGGCCCGGAAGGCGATCTCCTCGGCCCACACCGTGCCGAGCGGGATCTGCACCGCCAGCCAGTGAATCGCCGACCCCGGCAGCTCGCGGGCCGCCAGCACCGAGCGCGCCAGCGGCACCGCCGTCGTCGCGGCCACCGCCGCCGTCGCCACCGCCGCGACCGGCAGCCCCACCCGCAGCCCCCGCCACAGCCGCGGCGGCCGCAACCCCAGCGGGGCGCGGGCCGCCACCGGCAGCAGCCCGCCCGCGCCGAGCTGCAGCAGCATCCGCCACGGCATCGGGATCCGGGGCAGCACGAAACTGCCGCCCACCAACGACACCGCCAGCGCCACCGGAGGTATGCGAAACAGGGTGCCGCGCATCACTATTCGGGGTCGAGGGCTTGGCTGTGGTGCAGCGCGGTGCGGATGCGTTCGGTGTCGGCGGGCCGCCAGCCGTCCGGCGGCAGCACCGCCACCCAGCCGTCGAGCACCGTGTCGCCGTAGCTGTGGCCGTGCCCGCTGGGCACGCTGAGCGCGTTGGTCAGGTCCGCGGTGACCTGCCAGAACGTCACCACCGGATACCACCGCATGGACGCCGACCGGTCCCGTCCGGGCGGTTCGGCCAACCAATCCGGCTCGGAGAACAGCAGATCCGGCGACCACCAGATGACCGGGTCGGACGGGTGCTGCAAGAACAGCACCCGGGTGCCCTCCCACGGCGGCGCCGCCGTCTGGGCGACGTCGGCCGCGTCCCCGCCGGTGGAAAACCGGACGGTGCGCCCGTTGTCGTAGCGGGGGTCGGCCTCGGTGCTGCCCGGGTCGCGCCGCACGATCAGCGCATGCCACAGCGGGCTGGCGTGCGGCGGCCCCACCCACAGCACCGCGTCGAAGCCCATCTTGGCGATGTCGGGCAGCCAGCCGAACGCGCCCTGGCCGGCCATCGACCCCAGGCTTTCGCCGTAGAGCACCAGCTTGGGCCGCTGCCCGGCCGGCAGCTGCTGCCAGCGGTCGTGGATGGTGTCGATCAGCGACCGGCCGGATTCCAGCGACTTCTGCTGATCGGCCAAAAACGAGATCCAGCTCGGCAGGTACGAGTACTGCACCCCGACCGTCGCGGTGTCGCCGTTGTAGAGCATCTCCAGCGACCGCGCCGCCACCGGGTTGATCCACCCGGTGCCGGTGGTGGGCACCAGGACCAGCAGCTTGCGGTGAAACGCCCCGGTGCGGTCCAGCTCGTTGACCAGCAGCTCCATCCGGTCGGCGTCGGTGGCGGCGCTGTGCAGCCCGGCGTACACCCGGATCGGCTCCTTGGCCGGTTGCCCGTTGAGCCGGGTCAGCTCGGCGGCGTGCGGACCGGTGGCCACGAAGTTGCGGCCCTCATAGCCCAGGCTGTCCCACGGCGCCAACGACGCCGGGCTGCCGGATTTCTCCGGCAGCATCGGCTGGGTCACCCCGGCCCGGGTGGTGGTGTTCTCCGGGGCGAACAACTCGTTGGCGCCGGCGAAAAACCCGCGGACCAGCACGCCGTTGATCAACGTGATCAGCAGCGCCACCACGATCGCCGTCCCGATGAACAGCGCCGTCTCGTTGTGCAGATGCCAGCGCCGGATCAGCCGCCGCGCCAGCAGTTTGATCGCGTCGAGCACGATGCGGGCCGCGGCCACCAGCAGCGCCGCCACCCCGGTCGCGATGATCAGGGTGCGCAGATAGCCCACCGTCGTCGGGCCGGCCATCCCCATCAGCGCCGACACCTGCCGCTGCCAGCCGGCGGCCGGAATCAGCATCAGCACACACACCGTCGGGGAGAGCACCACCACGGCCGCCTTCAGCCCCAGCAGCACCCGCGGCGGGGGCGGCCACCACCGCGCGTTGCGCAACACCAGGCGGTGCGCCACGGCGCCGAGCGTCACCCCCAGCCCGTAGCCGAACGTGCCGTTGAGGCCGCCAATGAGGCCCTGGAACAACCAATCCCGCGGCAGCAGCGACGGGGTCAGCGACAGGCAGAACAGCAGCGCCGCGAACGCGATCCCGACGAACTTCAGCCGCAGCAGGCTCCACGCCCACACCAGCAGCGGATGCCGGCCCCGCGGCTCGGCCCGGTCTCCGGGCTCGGCGCGGACCGCGGTGCTCATCCGAACAGTCCGGGCAGCACTCCTTCGTAGGTGCTGCGCAGTTCCGCCAACGAGACGCTGAACAGGCCCTGGAACTCCACCGCGTCCGAGCCTTGATCGACGACGCCGATGCGGGTGGCGGGCAGCCCGCGCGCCTCGCACATGGAACGGAACCGGCTCTCCTCGGTGCGCGGCACCGCGACCAGCACCCGGCCCGCCGATTCGGAGAACAGCAGCACGAACGGATCGCAGCCTTCGGGAAGCAGGATGCGGCAACCGGTTTCGCCGGCCAGCGCCGACTCCACCACGGCTTGCGCCAAGCCGCCCTCGGACAGGTCATGGGCGGCGGACACCAGGCCGTCGCGGCTGGCCGCGCACAGCACCTCGGCGAGCAGCTTTTCCCGGTCCAGGTCGACTTTCGGCGGCAGCCCGCCGAGGTGTTCGGCGGTCACCTGCGCCCAGATCGAGCCGTCGAATTCGTCGCGGGTGTCGCCCAGCAGCAGCAGCGTCTCGCCGGGTTCGGTGCCCAGCCCGGTCGGGAGGCGGCGGGCGACGTCGTCGATCACCCCGAGCACCCCGACCACCGGGGTGGGCAGGATCGCCGTGGACCCGGTCTGGTTGTAGAAGCTGACGTTGCCGCCGGTCACCGGAATCCCCAGGGCCGCACAGCCGTCGGCCAGGCCGCGGACCGCCTGCGCGAACTGCCACATCACCCCCGGGTCCTCCGGGGACCCGAAGTTGAGGCAGTTGGTGACCGCCACCGGGGTGGCGCCGGTGGCGGCGACGTTGCGGTAGGCCTCCGCCAGCGCCAGCTGGGCGCCGGTGTAGGGGTCCAGTGCGGTGTAGCGGCCCGACGCGTCGGTGGACACCGCGATCCCGCGCCCGGTGGACTCGTCGATGCGCAGCACCCCGCCATCGGCGTGCTCGGCCAGCACGGTGTTGCCGCGCACGTAGCGGTCGTACTGTTCGGTGATGAACGCGCGGCTGCACAGGTGCGGGCTGCCCAGCAGCGCAAGCAAAGTCGCGCGCAGCTCGGCGCCGGTGACCGGCCGCGGCAGCGTTGTCGAGGCGTCGGCGTTCAGCGCGTCCTGGGTGTCCGGGCGGGTGACCGGGCGCTCATACACCGGCCCCTGATGGGCCACCGTGCGCGGCGGCACGTCGACGACGGTCTGGCCGTGCCAGGTGATGTGCAGCCGGTCACCGTCGGTGACCTCGCCGATCACGGTGGCCAGCACGTCCCATTTGCGGCACACCGCCATAAACGCGTCGACGTTGTCCGGGGCGACGACGGCGCACATCCGTTCCTGCGACTCGCTGGACAGCACCTCGGCGGGGGTCATGTTCGCCGCACGCAGCGGCACCTGATCCAGCGCGATCGCCATGCCGCCGTCCCCGGCGGACGCCAACTCCGAGGTGGCGCAGGACAATCCGGCCCCGCCCAGGTCCTGGATGCCGACCACCAGCTTGGCCGCATACAGCTCCAGGCAGCATTCGATGAGCACCTTCTCCATGAACGGGTCACCGACCTGCACCGACGGCAGCTTTTTGCGGCCGGCACCGGCCTCGTCGCCGCCGAAGGTGTCGCTGGCCAGCACCGACACCCCGCCGATCCCGTCCAGCCCGGTGCGCGCACCGAACAGGATGATCTTGTTACCGGTGCCGGAGGCGAACGCCAGGTGCAGGTCCTCTTTTTTCAGCACCCCCACGCACAGCGCGTTGACCAACGGGTTGCCGGCGTAGCTGGGGTCGAAGACGGTCTCGCCGCCGATGTTGGGCAGCCCCAGCGAATTGCCGTAGCCGCCGATGCCGCGCACCACCCCGTCCAGCACCCGGCGGGTGTCGGGGGCGTCGGCGGCACCGAACCGCAGCTGGTCCATCACCGCGACCGGGCGCGCGCCCATCGCCATGATGTCGCGCACGATGCCGCCCACCCCGGTGGCCGCGCCCTGGTACGGCTCCACGTAGGACGGGTGGTTGTGCGACTCCACCTTGAACGTGACCGCCCAGCCGTCGCCGATGTCGACCACCCCGGCGTTCTCCCCGATGCCGGCCAGCATCGACGCCCGCATCGCCTCGGTGGTGGTTTCGCCGAAGTAGCGCAGGTGCACCTTGGAGGACTTATACGAGCAGTGCTCGCTCCACATCACCGAGTACATCGCCAGCTCGGCGTCGGTGGGGCGCCGCCCCAGGATTTCACGAATCCGCTGGTATTCGTCGTCTTTGAGGCCCAGTTCCCGGAACGGCTGCGGATGATCGGGGGTGGCCGCGGCGTGGTCGACGGTATCGATGGTGGGAGTGGGCCCAGATGTCACCCCGACAGCTTAGTTGGCGGCGTCGATGCGCACTGGTCAGCGCACCGACCCTGCGGTCACCCGGGCGCCAGGAACGCGGCCAGCGCGGCCGCGTAGGCGGCGACGTCGTGGGCGCCCATCAGTTCGCGCGCCGAATGCATGGCCAGCTGGGCGGCGCCGACGTCGACGGTGGGGATGCCGGTGCGCGCCGAGGTCATCGGCCCGATCGTGGACCCGCACGGCAGGTCGGCGCGGTGCTCGTAGCGCTGCAGCGCCACCCCGGCCTGCGCGCAGGCCAGCGCGAACACCGCGGCGGTGCGCCCGTCGGTGGCGTAGCGCAGATTGGGTTGCACCTTGAGCACCGGGCCGGCGTTCACCGCGATGAGGTGCCCCGGTTCGTGCCGGTCCGGGTAGTTGGGGTGGGTGGCGTGCGCCATATCGCCGGACGCCACCACCGAGCCGGGCAGCCGGCGCAGGAAGTCCTCCCGGTCGCCGCCGCCGGCCAGCACGATGCGTTCCAGCGTGCTCAGCAGCAACTCGGACTGGGCGCCGTGATCGGAGGTGGAGCCGACCTCCTCGTGGTCGAACAGCGCCAGCACCGGCAGGTGGGGGCCGGGGTCGGCGGCCAGCAACGCTTCCAGCCCGGCGTAGCAGGTGGCCTGGTTGTCCAGCCGGGGTGCGCTGACGAACACGTCGTCGACCCCGGTCAGCGTCGACGGGGCCAGGTCGTGGGTCATCAGGTCAAAGCCCAGCACGTCGCCGACGTCGACCCCGGCCCGCTCGGCGACGTAACCCAGAAACGACCCCGGCGCGTCGCCGACGCCCCACACCGCGTTGACGTGCCGCTGCGGATCCAGGGCCACCGCTTTGCGGTCCTCGGCCAGGTGGATGGCCAGCTGCGGCACCCGCAGGATCGGCTCGTCGCCCACACCCCGCCAGCCGCCCCCCCGCGCCCGCCCGCCCTCCCCCGCCCGGCCGCCGCCCCCACGGCCGCGGACCGGCCCCGCGTTCGGCCAGGCGCCGCCGTGGGGCTGCCGCGCCCCCACCTGCCAGCCGGCAACGTCGCGGTCGGGCCGCTGTTTGACCCGCAGGTTGGGGCTGTCGGTGTGGCCGCCGACGATCCGAAACGGGCGGCCCGGGTCACCCGTGGTGTTCCACGCCACCAGCGAGCCGGCCCGCACCGTAAAGAACCGGCCGGTGTCCGGCCACCGATCGGCCTCGGCGAGCTCGCGGTAGCCGGCGGCGCGCAGCCGCTGCGCGACCGTCGCGCAGACGTGGTACGGCGACGGCGACGCGTCGATGAACTCGCACAGACCCGATGCACTCGCAGACATGACCTCATCTTCGATCATCCCGGCACCGCCGAACGGTTAGGGTCGGGTGATGCCTGCAACGTCACCGCAACCGGTTTTGGCTCCGTTGACGCCGGCCGCCATCTTTTTGGTGGCCACCATCAACGAGGGCGGCGAGGCGACCGTCAACGAGGCGCTGGCCGATCTGTCCGGGCTGGTGCGCGCCATCGGCTTCCGGGATCCGACCAAGCGGCTGTCGCTGGTGACCTCGATCGGCTCGGCGGCCTGGGACCGGTTGTTTTCCGGGCCCCGCCCGGCCGAGTTGCATCCGTTCGTCGAACTCGACGGCCCGCGGCACCGCGCCCCGGCCACCCCCGGTGACCTGTTGTTCCACATCCGCGCCGAGGTGATGGACGTCTGCTTTGAGCTGGCCGGGCGCATCGTCAAAGCCATGGCCGGCGCGATCAGCATCGTCGACGAGGTGCACGGCTTCCGGTTCTTCGACAACCGGGATCTGCTCGGCTTCGTCGACGGCACCGAGAACCCGGACGGTCCGGTGGCCGTCGACTCCACCCAGGTCGGCGACGAAGACCCCGATTTCGCCGGGTCCTGCTATGTGCACGTGCAGAAGTACGTGCACGACATGGCGGGCTGGGAGTCGCTGTCGGTGACCGAGCAGGAACGCGCGTTCGGCCGCACCAAACTCGAGGACATCGAAATGCCCGACGAGGACAAACCGGCCAACTCGCATCTGGCGCTCAACGTGATCGAGGACGCCGACGGCAACGAACTCAAGATCGTGCGGCACAACATGCCGTTCGGCACGGTGGGCAGCGGCGAATACGGCACCTACTACATCGGCTACTCGCGCACCCCGGCGGTCACCGAACGGATGCTGCGCAACATGTTTGTGGGTGACCCGCCCGGCAACACCGACCGCATCCTGGACTTTTCCACCGCGCTGACCGGCGGACTGTTCTTCACCCCCACCATCGATTTCCTCGACGACCCGCCGCCGCTGCCCGACCAGGCCACGGCGGCCACAGCACCGCCCACCGTCAACCATGACTCGCTGGCGATCGGCAGCCTGAAAGGAATCCCGCAATGAACAACCTCTACCGCGATCTGGCCCCGGTCACCGACGAGGCGTGGGCCCAAATCGAAGAAGAGGCGTCCCGCACGTTCAAACGCCACATCGCCGGCCGCCGGGTGGTCGACGTCAGCGAGCCGGGCGGACCACAAGCCGCCGCGGTCGGCACCGGCCGGCTCATCGACGTGACCGCCCCCACCGACGGCGTCATCGCCCAACTGCGGGCCAGCCAGCCGCTGGTGCGGCTGCGGGTGCCGTTCACGCTGTCGCGCGCCGAAATCGACGACGTGGAACGCGGCGCCCAAGACGCCGACTGGGATCCGGTCAAAGACGCCGCCAAAAAGCTGGCGTTCATCGAAGACCGGGCCATCTTCGAGGGCTACCCGGCCGCCTCCATCGGCGGCATCCGCGCCGCCAGCTCCAACCAAGCACTCACCTTGCCCGCCGACGCCACCGACTTTCCCGACGTGATCTCCCAGGCGCTGTCCGAACTGCGGCTGGCCGGCGTGGACGGACCGTATTCGGTGCTGCTGTCGGCCGACGCCTACACCAAGGTCAGCGAAACCACCCAGCACGGCTACCCGATCCGCGAGCACCTGCGCCGCCTGGTCGGTGACGGAGAGATCATCTGGGCACCCGCGATCGACGGCGCGTTCGTGCTGACCACCCGCGGCGGCGACTTCGACCTGCAGCTGGGCACCGACGTGTCGATCGGCTACCTATCGCACGACGCCGACACCGTGCAGCTGTACATGCAGGAGACCCTGACATTCCTGTGCTACACCGCCGAAGCCTCGGTGAGCCTGAGCTCGTAGCAGTTCCTGCGCGAGCGTGCGTGTCCCCGGTCGACACGCCGGCGTTTTGACCGGGTTTGCGCACGCTCGGCGCCGGGGTGTTACGCCGCGAACCGCTCGCCGGCCAGCCGGTCGGCGGCCCGGCCGTTGGTGAGTTCGCCGCGGTGCTCGGGGTGCTGCCAATAGAAGCGGACCAGCTCGCGCAGCGCCCGGCCGTGGTGCGGGGTGAACGAGCGGGCGATCAGGCTCCGACGTGCCCCGTCGGACATCTCCATGACGATGGCGCTGGGCTGGTGGAGGCGACTGCTGGGCAACGTATCGGTGATGTCGTCCACCTCACCCCAGGAGCCCGCGACGGCGCGTCCCTGGGCGATCTCGAATCCGCGCGGGGTCAACCGCAGATACGTTCCCCGGGCAAAGTGCCGCCACAGCGCCGGTAGACCGAATACCGCGAGGACCGCGGCGATGCCGACCGAGTGGTAGTCCTCGTCGTCCAGCGGGATATCCAGTCGGTCCGCCAGGGCGAGGATTGCTCCCAGCCCCATGCCGATCTCCAGGCCGATCAACGCCACGCCCATGAGCGCGTCATTCACCCGATCCGGCCGAATCGTGGTGCCCGTCCGGTCGACCGCGACCCGCGCAGTGACGGCACCCACGCTGGCTTTGGCACCGCAGGCGAGCACGCCGAACAACGCCACCGCGAAGGCGAACGCAACGACCGCCGTCGGATATTCGCCGTGCCCGACCGCCGCGATCATCCACACCGTGCACAACAGGGCGAGGCCGCCGACGAATAGGAACCCGAAAACCTGCAGCGCGACGTGCTTCACAGCTGAACGCTTAGGCGGCCAGCACGGCGTCCAACGCGGAGTAGAACAACCCCAGCCCGTCGTCGGACGGACCGGTCAGCGCCTCGATGGCGTGCTCGGGGTGCGGCATCAGCCCGACGACGCGGCCGTTGGCGGAGCTGATGCCGGCGATGTCGCGCAGCGAGCCGTTGACGTTGTCGAGGTAGCGGAACACCACCCGCCCCTCGCCCTCCAGTTCGTCGAGCACCCGCTCGGACGCCACGTAGCGGCCCTCCCCGGATTTCAGCGGCACCAGCAGGTCGGCGTCCGGCTCGAACCGCGAGGTCCACGCGGTGCCGGTGGACGCCACCCGCAGCCACACATCGCGGCAGACGAAGTGCAGGCCGGCGTTGCGCGTCAACGCGCCCGGCAGCAGACCGGCTTCACACAACACCTGAAAACCGTTGCAAATCCCCAATATCGGCACGCCGCGGCCGGCGGCGGCGATGACTTCGCCCATCACCGGGGCGAACCGCGCGATGGCGCCGGCCCGCAGGTAGTCGCCGTAGGAGAACCCGCCGGGGACCACGACCGCGTCAACGCTTTTGAGATCGGCATCGGCGTGCCACAGGCTGACGGGCTCGGCGCCGACGAACCGCACCGCTCGGGCGGCGTCGACGTCGTCGAGGGTGCCGGGGAAGGTGATCACCCCGACCCGGCCGCTGGTCACGGGGTCTCCCGAGTGACGGCCCAGTCTTCGATCACCGTGTTGGCCAACAGCGATTCCGCGATTTGTGCGAGTTCGGCGTCGCCGATGCTGTCGTCCACCTCGAGCTCAAACCGCTTGCCTTGCCGAACATCCGACACGCCACCGTGCCCGAGCCGGGCCAGCGCACCAACGATCGCTTGACCTTGCGGGTCAAGGATCTCGGCCTTGGGCATCACGTGCACCACCACCCGGGCCACCGCGGCTCCTCGCTGTCGAGCTGAATGTTCGGCGCAATCCTACCGGTGCCCGGTCGGGGGTCGCCTGGTCAGTGGCAGGAGTCGAGGTAGGCGGTGCACAACGGCTTGACCAGCGCGTCGAGGACCTGGGCGTCGTCGATCACCGGCCACGGCACCTGCGGCGGTGCCGACGACCACAGGGTGAGCTCACTGATGGTGCTGCTCTGCTGGGCGGCCAGGTAGGTGTGCATGACCACCGGCCCGCTGATTACCGCGGCTAACCGGTTCGGCTCGTCGATGGTCAGCGACGGGGACTGGTCCGGCGCGCCGCGATGGCAGCCGCGCAGCGCGGTGCGGGCGGCGTTGAACACCGACGCCGCGAGTTGGCCGGTGCGCCAGGTCTCCCCGCGCCAGTGCAGCACCTGAGCCTGCAACTGCCACTGGCCGTCCGGCTTGTCGACGACGGCCCGGCTGGCGACGACGTAGTCGCGCGGGTCCTGCGGCACCGGCGCGCTGGCGCACAGCTGCTCGAACCGAAACCGGGGTGTTCCGGTCACCGCGGCGGCCGGCCCGGCCGGCGCCGGCCAGTGGTACACCGCGTTCAGCGGCACCGCGGCCGGGTCGATCCACGCGGAATTGGGGATCTGGTCGCACAGCGTCGGGCAGGTCTGGGGTTCGGCATGCGCGGGCGCCCCGGACAGCGGGGCCGCCGCAAGCCCCCCGACGATCAGCACCGTTGCCATGATCACCCGCATACGCACTCCCTCAGCGCACAATCGTAGATATGCAACTGACGCATTTCGGCCATTCCTGTCTGCTCGCTGATTTCCATCACACCACCGTGCTGTTTGATCCGGGTAATTTCTCGCACGGTTTCGAGGGAATCAGCGGCTTGTCGGCGATCCTGATCACCCATCAGCATCCCGATCACGTGGACACCGCTCGGCTGCCCGCGCTGCTGGAGGCCAACCCGGACGCGGCGCTGTACGCCGATCCGCAGACCGCCGCGCAGCTGGGCGCGCCGTGGCACGCGGTGCAGGTCGGCGACGAGTTCCGGGTCGGCCAGTTGACCATTCGCGGCGTCGGTGGCCGGCACGCGGTGATCCACCCGGAGATCCCGGTGATCGACAACATCTCGTATCTGGTGGGCGACGACGGGCACCCGGCCCGGTTCATGCATCCCGGTGACGCCCTGTTCGTGCCCGACGAGCCGGTGGACGTGCTGGCCACGCCCGCGGCGGCGCCGTGGATGAAGATCGCCGAGGCCGTCGACTACCTGCGCGCGGTGGCACCGACTCGGGCGGTGCCGATCCACCAGGGCATCATCGCCCCCGACGCCCGCGGCATCTACCACGGCCGGCTCGCCGAGATGACCGACACCGACTTCCAGGTGCTGCCCGAGGAGCGCGCGGTCACGTTCTAGGGCTGGCCTTGCCGCCGCGAGCGTGCGCAGATCCGGAAATCAGCGCGGCGTGTCGACCGGGGACACGCACGCTCGCGGCGAGGGAGCCAGGCGGCAGGAGGACCTAGGCGATGTCGCTGGCCGCGCCGCGCCCGGCGGCGCGGCCGGAGAAGATGCAGCCGCCCAGGAAAGTGCCCTCCAACGCGCGGTAGCCGTGCACACCGCCGCCGCCGAACCCGGCCACCTCCCCGGCCGCGTACAGCCCGTCGAACGCGCTGCCGTCGGCCTTGAGTACCCGGGAGTCCAGGTCGGTTTCCAGGCCGCCCAAAGTCTTTCGGGTCAAGATGTGCAACTTGACCGCGATCAGCGGCCCGGCCTTCGGGTCGGTCAACCGGTGCGGGGCCACCACCCGGCCCAGCCGGTCGCCCAGATAGGCGCGGGCCCCGCGGATCGCGGTGATCTGCCCGTCCTTGCTGAACCGGTTGGCCACTTCGCGGTCGCGGGCGGTGACCTCGGCCTCCACCGTCGCGTAGTCCAGCGGCACCACATCCGGCAGCCGATTCATCGCGGTGACCAACTCGCGCAACGAGTTCGCGCTGACAAAGTCCACCCCGCGATCCACGAACGCCTGCACCGGCGGCGGCGGCCCGGACTTCGCCCGCGCGGACAGCAGTTGGCGCAGGCTGCGTCCGGTCAGGTCCGGGTTCTGCTCCTGGCCGGACAGCGCGAATTCCTTCTCGATGATCTTCTGGTTGAGCACGAACCAGGTGTAGTCGTGGCCGGATCGGGCGATGTACTCCAACGTGCCCAGGGTGTCGAAACCCGGGTACAGCGGGCCCGGCAGCCGTTTGCCGTCGGCGTCCAGCCACAGCGGCGACGGACCCGGGATGATCCGGATGCCGTGCCGGGCCCACACCGGGTCGTAGTTGGTGATGCCCTCGGTGTAGTGCCACATCCGGTCCCGGTTGATCACCCGGGCGCCCGCGGATTCGGCGATACCGATCATCCGACCGTCCACGTGCGCGGGCACCCCGGCGATCAGCTGGTCGGGCACCCGGCCCATCCGCTGCGGCCAGTTCTGCCGCACCAACTCCAGGTTGCCGCCGATGCCGCCGCTGGTCACGATCACCGCTGAGGCGCGGAATTCGAACTGGGCCACCACGTTCCGTGACGACGCCACTCCACGCGCCGCGGTGGACGGTTCCAGCACACTGCCGCGCACCCCGGTGACCGTGGTGTCCTCCACGATCAGCTCATCGACCCGGTGACGGTGCGCGAACCGCACCGCCGAGCGTCCCCGCAGCCGGCGCGCGAAGATCTCCACCAGCGCCGGTCCGGTGCCCCAGGTGATGTGGAATCGGGGCACCGAGTTGCCGTGGCCGCGCGCGTCGTAGCCGCCCCGCTCGGCCCAGCCGACCAGCGGGAAGATTTTCAGCCCGCGGGCCCGCAGCCAGCTGCGTTTCTCCCCGGCGGCGAAGTCGACGTAGGCGTGCGCCCACTGCCGCGGCCAATGGTCTTCGGGCCGGTCGAATCCCGCGGTGCCCAGCCAATCCTGCAAGGCCAGTTCATGGCTGTCGCGCACGCCCAGGCGACGTTGTTCGGGACTGTCGACGAAGAACAGCCCGCCGAACGACCAAAACGCCTGGCCACCGAGGTTGGCGCTGTTCTCCTAGTCGACGATCAGCACCCGTTTACCGCGGTCCACCAGTTCGCAGGCCGCCACCAGGCCGGCTAGGCCCGCCCCGACGACGATGACGTCAGCGTCCATGGCGCTACAGAGTAGCGACTGCGGGTC
Source organism: Mycobacterium talmoniae (assembly GCF_001854525.1). Classification (NCBI taxonomy): domain Bacteria; kingdom Bacillati; phylum Actinomycetota; class Actinomycetes; order Mycobacteriales; family Mycobacteriaceae; genus Mycobacterium; species Mycobacterium talmoniae. The sequence continues at coordinate 10,044 of NZ_MLQM01000077.1, read as the reverse complement.
AGGCCGCGTCGCGCACCGGACGATCGGACCGCCACGCGTAGACGGTGGGGGCGCACTGGTGCAGCAGCGCCAGATCCACCGCGTCCAGCATCGCCTGCAGCGGCCCGGGTTTGCGCAGGTGACCGGCCGCCACCGCGACCCGCACCAGCCCGCCGCGGCGGGCGGTGCGTTCGGCCGAACGCACCAGCATCCGGCACCACCACGGCTCGGTGAGGAAGCCTTCCCCGATGCCGAGCACCCGGCCCCGCACCGTGTCGCCCCGGACCAGGTCGGTGATGCCGTGCAACCCGGCCAGCAGCCGGAAACCGTTACGCGGCAGGGCCTTCACGGTCCCCGGCGAGACCGCCCAGCCGGGCGCCGCGAACAGCCGGGTGCGCAAACCGAGATGTTCGAGCACCCGGTCGGCGGCGATCAGCCGCAGGTTGGCCTCGTGGGCGGGCAGCGCGGCAAACTCGCTGCGGCGATGCTTGGTGGCGGCCTCGTCGTAGCCGTGCAGCAGGATCGCGTCGCCGCCGGCGCGCCGCTCGGTCAGCCACTGCACGGTATGCGGGTCCGCGTCGAGCCGGTAGCCGCCCTTGAGCCGGGGCGCGACCAGCAACGACACCGGCACCGCCCGCGCGTCCATCTCCGCGCAGAACGCGGCGACATCGGCCAGGGTCCGTTCACCGATCCCGGAAACCGAGACGATCAGTTGCCCATTCACACCACCAGTGTGGCGATCCCAGGTGTCGAGACGGTGTCCGACAGGCGGACGGGCGGCTAATTGGGCAGCACGGCCTCGATCGCGGCGACCACCTCGGGCGCGTCGGGCACCGTGGTCGGCCGGAACCGGTTGACCACCGCGCCGCCGGGCGCGATCAGGAACTTCTCGAAGTTCCACTGCACGTCGCCGGCCTGGCCGTCGGCGTCGGGGGTCTGGGTCAGCTCGGCGTACAGCGGGTGCCGGTCGTCGCCGTTGACCTCGGTCTTGGCCAGCAGCGGAAAGGTCACCCCGTAGGTGGTGGAGCAGAACGTCTGGATCTCCTCGGCGGTGCCGGGTTCTTGGCCCATGAACTGGTTGCACGGCACGCCCAGGACGGTCAGCCCGCGTTCGGCGTAGTCCTGCGCCAGCCGCTCCAGCGCACCGTATTGCGGGGTCAGTCCGCATTTGGAGGCGACGTTGACCACCAGCACGGCCCGGTCGGCGTAGTCGGCCAGCGAGGTGGGGCGTCCGTCCAGGGTGGTCAGGGGGATTTCGGTGAGCGACGTCATGGCGCCGACGTTACGGGATCGTCGTGGTTGCCCTCGGCGGCGGCCAGCAGCCAGGCGAACTGGAACGCGGTCTCCTTCCAGCGCTCGTAGCGACCGCTGATCCCGCCGTGGCCGGCGCTCATCTGGGTCTTCAGCAGCACCGGGTGGCCGTCGGTTTTGGTGTGCCGCAACGCCGCCACCCATTTCGCCGGCTCGACGTAGTACACCCGGGTGTCGTGCAGGGAGGTCATCGCCAGGATCGGCGGATAGTCCCGCGGCGCGACGTTCTCATACGGCGAGTATTCCTTCATGTAGAAGTAGACGTCTTTGTCGGCCAACGGGTTTCCCCACTCGTCCCATTCGGTGACGGTCAGCGGCAGCGATGGGTCCAAGATGGTGGTCAGCGGGTCGACGAACGGCACCTGGGCCAGGATACCGGCGAACAGCTCCGGGGCCAGGTTGGCCACCGCCCCCATCAGCAGCCCGCCCGCGCTGCCGCCCAGCGCCACCAACTGCCGCGGCCGGGTGACCCCGGTCTCGATCAAATGCCGTGCCACCGCAACGAAGTCGGTGAAGGTGTTCTTCTTGTCCAGCAGCTTGCCGCGCTCGTACCACAGCCGGCCCATCTCCCCGCCGCCGCGCACGTGCGCGATCACGAACACCATGCCCCGGTCCAGCAGCGACAGCCGGGCGATGGAGAACTGCGGATCCTGGCAGATCTCGTAGGCGCCGTAGCCGTACAGCAGGGCCGGCGCCGGGAAGTCCAGGCCCGCCCGGTGCACGATCGACACCGGGATGCGGGTGCCGTCGGCCGCATACGCCCAGTCCCGGCGCTCGACGTAGTGCTCGCGCCGGAAATCCCCCAGCACCGGTTGTTCACGCAGCAAGGTGCGCTCGCCGCTGGCCAGGTCCAGGTCGTAGATGCGCACCGGGGTGATGAACGACGTCGCGCCGATCCGCAGTTTGGGCGAGTCCCAGTTCGGGTTGGCGCCCAACCCGACCGACATCAACTCCGAATCGAACGAAAGCTCTTGGGGCGCACCGTAGTCACCGTCGGCGCCGATGGGCCACAGCTGGATGCGGGGCAGCGCCTCCCCGCGGTAGCTGACCACCAGGTGCCGAGCGAAGGCGTCCACGCCGTCCAGGCGCACCTCATCGCTGGGCTCGATCAGGGTGCGCAGCGCGGTCGGGTCGGCGACCGGGGCCTCCACCAGGGTGAAGTTCACCGCCCCGTCGTTGTGCAGGATCAAAAAACGGTCCTGGCCGCCGACGATCGCGTGCTCGACCGAGTACTCGATGCCCTCGCGGCGCGGCCACACCGTGGTGAACTGCGCCTCCGGGTCGGCGGCGTCGCCGTAGCGGACCTCGGAGGTGATCGCCGACCCGGACGCGATCAGCACGTAGGCGTCGCTGCGGGTGCGGCCCACAGACAGCCAGAACCGCTCGTCGGCTTCGTGGTAGACCTGTTCGGCGGGCAGCCCCGCGCCCAGTCGATGCCGCCACACCGTGTCGGGCCGCCACGCCGCGTCGACGGTCAGGTAGTACACCGTGCGGTTGTCGGTGGCCCAGGTCACCCCGGCGGCGATGCCGACGATCTCGTCGGGGTAGCGTTGGCCGGTGCGTAAGTCCTTGAACCGCAGCGTGTAACGCTCGTCGCCGACCACGTCGACCGAGTACGCCAACACGTTGCCGTTGGGGCTGACGCTGGCCGCGCCGAGCGCGAAGAAGTCGTGTCCGTCGGCCTCCACGTTCTCGTCGAGCAGCACCTGTTCGCCGGGGATCTCGGTGTGCTCGTCGAGCACCGGCGGATCCCAACTGTCGAAATCGGTGACCGGGCAACGGCATTGCATCCCGTACTGTTTGCCCTCGAAGCTGCGGCCGTAGTACCACCAGGCACCGCGGCGGGTCGGCACCGACAGGTCGGTTTCTTTGGTGCGGGCCTTGATCTCGTCGAAAATCTTTTGCCGCAACGGTTCCAGGTGCGCGGTCGCCGAGTCGGTGTAGGCGTTCTCGGCCTCCAGGTACGCAATGACCTCCGGGTCGGCCTTGTCCCGCAACCATTCGTAGGGGTCGACGAACACGTCGCCGTGCTGCGTGCGGGTGCTCGCCACCCGCTTGGCCACGGGTGGGGTGGACAGCTCGGTCATGCGGCCGGACCGATCCAGTCGTCGAAGCGCAGGCCGGAAATCCGTTCGTAGGCCTCGATGTAGCGTCCGCGGGTGGCGTCGATGATGTCCGGTGGCAGCGGTGGCGGCGGCTGCGTCCCGGTGCGGTCCCAGCCGGATTCGGCGCTGGTCAGCCAGTTGCGGACGAATTGTTTGTCGAAGCTGGTCTGCACCACCCCGGCCCGGTAGTCGTGGGCGGGCCAGTACCGCGACGAGTCGGGGGTGAAGACCTCGTCGGCCAGCACCAGATTGCCGTGCGCGTCGATACCGAATTCGAATTTGGTGTCGGCGATGATGATTCCTTTCGTCAACGCATGGTCGGCGGCCTGGATATAGGTCTGCAGGGTACGGTCGCGCAACTGGTTGGCCCGCACCGCACCCACCAGCTCGATCACCTGGGCAAACGAGATGTTCTCGTCGTGGGCGCCGAGCTCGGCCTTGGTGGCCGGGGTGAACAGCGGGGTGGCGAACTTGCTGGCCTCCACCAGCCCCGGCGGCAACGCGATGCCGCACACCTTGCCGGTCTGCTGGTAGTCGACCAGCCCCGAACCGGTCAGGTAGCCGCGGGCCACGCATTCCACCGGCAGCATCTCCAGGCGTTTCACCAACAGCGCGCGGCCCAGCACCTCGGCCGGGATGCGTGGGTCGTCGGGCGGGCCGGCCAGATGGTTGGGGGCCTCGACCAGGTCGAAAAAGAACACGCTCATCGCGGTCAGGATGCGCCCCTTGTCCGGGATCTGGCTGTCCAGGACATAGTCGTACGCCGAGATCCGGTCGGTGGCGACAAACAGCAGGTGCTCGTCGTCGACGCGGTACAGCTCGCGCACTTTGCCGCTGGCCAGATGCTGGTAGTCGGACAGAGCGGGTCGGGCCATCGGGCCAGCCTATCGGGCCGCGGTGTGTTGGGATCAAGGCCATGAGTTCGCGGTTGCTGCCCTACGCCACCAGCCCCGGCCGGCTGCTGGCCCAGCTGTTCAGTGATGTCGGGGTCGCGGTGTGGAGTTTGGTGTGGCTGCTGGTCGGGGTGGCCGTGCACAGCGCCATCTCCACCATCGCCGCCGTCGGCGACCAGGTGCACAGCGGCGCCAACGGGGTCGCGGAAAACCTGGAGTCCGCCGGCAGCAGCGCCGATCACATTCCGCTGGTCGGCGACACCGTCAGCAAGCCGCTGACCGCGGCCAGCGCCGCCGCGCTGGACATCGCCGGTGCCGGGCACACCTTGGACACCACGGCCAGCTGGCTGGCGGTGGTGTTGGCGATCGCGGTGGCCGCTCCGCCGATCGCCGCGGTGGCGGTGCCGTGGCTGGTGCTGCGGCTGCGGTTCTTCCGGCGCAAACGGATGGTGCTGGCGTTGGCGGCGACCCCGGCCGGCGAGCAGTTGCTGGCGCTGCGGGCGTTGACGAACCGCCCGCTGCGCAAACTCGCCGACATCAGCCCCGACCCGGTCGGCGCGTGGCGGCACCAGGATCTGGCCGCCATCCGCGGGCTGGCCGGCCTGGAGCTACGGTCGGCCGGCCTGCGGCGGCGGAGCCGGTGAGCTGCGCACCAGCACCCGCCGCACCCCCAGCAGCCCGGCGATGACCACGATCAGCCAGGCCGTCAGCGCGTTCCAGAAAAACATCAGCGACACCGTTCGCATGGAATGCACCCCGACCTCGTCGGCCATCCAGAAGGTGGCGACCGAATACATGCCCAGCGGGAACACCAGCGCCCACCACACCCCGGCGAACTGCAGCACCCCGGGCCGCTGGTTGACGCGGTGCAGCAGGAAGTAGATCAGCGGCGGAATCCAGGCGGTGGCGACCGCCCAGGTCACCACGGTGACCACCCGCACCCCGCCGGCCAGCCAGCCCGGCGCCAGCTGGTGGATGTTGTCGCCGGCCAGGGTGGCGATGGCCAGCCCACCCATCAGGATCCAGGTGTCGGGCTCGAAGCCGTCGCGGTCCTGCCGCTCGTGCACGGTGCGCCACAGGATCAGCCAGGTCATCAGGGCGTAGACGCAGATCGCCAGCAGCCAGATCGGCACCGCCGCCGCCAGCCACCAGCGGTGACCGGTGTACATCGCCACCTGGGCGGTGACGATCGCCAACCCGGAGGTGCCCACGCTGGCCAGCTCCCACGCACCGCGGGCATGATCGCGCAGCACCGTCCAGCTGCGCGCCGACATATTGCGGACGGTGAGCACCGCCAGCACCAGCCACGCCGACAGCGCGACCGCGCCCAGGATGCGCACCACCACCGGGTGCGAGGCCAGCCGGCTGTCCAGCACCGCGCAGGCGGCGACGAAGGTGAACAGCCGCAGCGTGACGTCCGGGTCGGTCAGATCCCAGAACACGATCCGGCGTTTGGCCACCGCGGTGAGCACCACCACCGCGACCAGCACCAGCAGCCCGACCGAGGCCAGCACCCCGAGCGTGTCGCTGATCCGCCAGTAGTGGTGGTTGCGCGCGGCGATCGACAAGATCCCGGTCGCCATCACCGCGGCGAACACATCCGGGGACGGTTCGACGTCCCGCAGCCGGACCGTCACGCCGCACCGCGCAGTTCCACCACCAAATGCCGGATGCCGGTGTGCCGGTTGCTGCGGGTCCATTCCACCGGGGCCGCCACCGCGACGTCGCCGAACCGGGCCAGCAGTTCCTCGAACAGCACCCGCAGCTCCAGCCGAGCCAGGTTGACGCCGAGGCAGTAGTGCACGCCCTGCCCGAACCCCAGGTGCGGGTTGGGTTTGCGGGTGACGTCGAACGCGTCGGCGCGGTCGAACACCGCCGCATCCCGGTTGGCCGAGCCCTCCCACACCAGCACCTTGTGGCCGGCCTCGATGCGCTGGCCGCCGAGGGTGACCGCCCGGGTGGCGGTGCGGCGTTTCGACGGCGACGGCGAGGTCCACCGCACCATCTCCTCCACCGCCGTGGGCAGCAACCCCGGGTCGCCGCGCAGCACCCGCAGCTGGTCGGGATGTTCGGCCAGCGCCAACAGCCCGCCCCCGATCGCGTTGCGGGTGGTTTCCGCGCCGGCGCTGAACAACAGGTTGAAGAACAGGTACAGCTCGATATCACTCAGGTGCGGCGCGTCGGGATCCTCCAGGGTGGCGTTGGCGACCACCGACAGCATGTCGTCGGTCGGATTCGCGCGCTTGGCCGCGATCAGCTCCTGCCCGTAGCTGAAGATCCGCGACCCGGCCTCTTCCACCGACATCGACGAGACGACGGCCTGCCGCGAGCCGCGGAAATCGAAGCTGGGCTCGATCGCCTCGAACAGCCAGTGCCGGTCGGTTTCGGGAATGCCGAGCAGGATGCAGATCATCTGCATCGGCACCTCGACGGCGACATCGGTCAGGAAATCAAAGGGCACGCCCGGCTCGATCGCGTCGAGCAGGCGGCGGGCCCGGTGCCGCAGGTCGTCTTCGACCCGACGGATCATCCGCGGGGTTAGCCCGGAGCTGACCAGCCGCCGGATCTGGCCGTGCCGTGGGTCGTCCATCATGTTCAGCACCTGCCCGGCGATCGGCAGATCCTGCAGGATGGTGCCGCCGAACGGCCGCGCACCGCCGGTCACCGAGGAGAACGTCTCCGGGTCGCGTAGCACCGCCAAGGTTTCCGGGTGGGTGGCCACCGACCAGAACCCTTCCCCGTCGGGGGTGTGCTCGGTGGGCTCATGCCAATACACCGGGGCGTCGCGGCGATGGATGGCAAACAGCTGGTGCGGAAACCCGGTCGCGAAGTTGTCCAGATCGGTGAAGTCGATCCCGGTGAGCTGCGACACACCCATAGCGCTACAGGATGGCACCCGGGGTGTACTTGGCGGCGTCCGGGTAGCGGGCGACCAGCGCGTCGACCGCCGCCACCACGGTGTCGACCTGGTCGGCGGCCGCGCCGGTGAACGCCTGCTTGTCGGCCAGCGCGGCGTCGAGCGCCGCCCGGTCCAGCGGCAGCCGCGGATCGGCGGCCAACCGGTCCAGCAGGTCGGGTTCGGCGCCGCGCTCCCGCATCGCCAGCGCCACCGCGACCGCGTGTTCCTTGATCACCTCGTGGGCGGCTTCGCGGCCCACCCCGGCGCGCACCGCGGCGATCAGCACCTTGGTGGTGGCCAAAAACGGCAGGTAGCGGTCCAACTCGCGGGCGATGACGGCCGGGTAGGCGCCGAACTCGTCGAGCACCGTCAAAAACGTCTCGATCTGCCCGTCCACGGCGAAGAACGCGTCGGGCAGCGCCACCCGGCGGATCACCGAACAGAACACGTCGCCCTCGTTCCACTGCGCGCCGGCCAGTTCGGCGGCCATCGACGCGTAGCCGCGCAGCACCACCTGCAGCCCGTTGACCCGTTCGCAGCTGCGGGTGTTCATCTTGTGCGGCATCGCCGACGAACCCACCTGGCCCGGCGCGAACCCCTCGGTGACCAGCTCGTGCCCGGCCATCAGCCGGATGGTGTGCGCCAGCGACGACGGGCCGGCGCCCAGCTGCACCAGCGCGGACAGCACATCGTGGTCCAGCGAGCGGGGGTACACCTGCCCGACGCTGGTCAACACCGTGGTGAAACCCAAGTATTCGGCGATGCGGCGTTCCAGTTCGGCCAGCTTGGCGGTGTCCCCCAGCAGGTCGAGCATGTCCTGGGCGGTGCCCATCGGGCCCTTGATGCCGCGCAGCGGGTAGCGGTCGAGCAGCTCCCGCAGCCGGGTCAACGCGAGCAGCGTCTCCTCGGCGGCGCTGGCGAACCGCTTGCCCAGCGTGGTGGCCTGGGCGGCGACGTTGTGGCTGCGGCCGGCCATCACCAGGTCGCGGTAGGCCACCGCCCGCTCGGCCAGCCGGGCCGCCACCGCCACCCCGTGGCCGAACACCAGCTCCAGCGAGCGGCGGATCTGCAGCTGCTCGACGTTCTCGGTCAGGTCGCGGCTGGTCATCCCCTTGTGGATGTGCTCGTGGCCGGCGCGGGCGTTGAACTCCTCGATGCGGGCCTTGACGTCGTGGCGGGTCACCCGTTCCCGTGCGGCGATCGAGGCCAGGTCGACGTCCTCGAGCACCCGCTCGTAGTCGGCCAGCGCCTGCTCGGGGACCGGTACGCCCAGCTCGGCCTGGGCGCGCAACACCGCCAGCCACAGCCGCCGCTCGGCGACGACCTTGGCCTCCGGCGACCAGATCGCCGCCATCTCGACGCTGGCGTACCGGGTGGCCAACACGTTGGGAATCGTCACGAACAGCTAGCTTACGGTCGGCGATGCGGCACAGTGGGCGGATGTACTTCGTTGGGCTCGATCTCGCCTGGGGGGAGAAGAACCGCACCGGTGTCGCGGTGGTGGATGCCGACGGCCGGCTGCTGCACGTCAGCAGCGTGCAGGACGACGCCAGCATCGAGGACGCGGTGGCGCCCTACGTCAGCGGCGACTGCCTGGTGGCCATCGACGCGCCGCTGATCGTGACGAACCCGACCGGGTATCGGCCCTGCGAAAGGGCGCTCAACCACGACTTCCAACGCTTCGAGGCCGGCGCGCGCCCCGCCTACACCGGGCGACCCGAGTTCGGCGATCCCCGCGGTGCGCGGATCGCGACCGCGCTCACGTTGGACATGAACCCCGCCTCGAGCGCGGCCCGGCGGGCCATCGAGGTGTATCCGCATCCGGCCACCGTGGCGTTGTTCGGCCTGCCGCAGACCCTGAAGTACAAGCGGGGCGCCTTCGAGGTTCGCCAGCGTGAGCTTTTGCAGTTGATGACGCTGATCGAGGGACTCGACACCGCGTCGCCGCGGCTGCGGGTCAACCACAACGTGTCGTGGGTGGAGCTGCGCAAGCGGGTCGCCGCCGCGACGCGGCCGGGGCAACTCGACCGCGACGAAGATCCCGTCGACGCCGTGCTGTGCGCCTACGTCGCGCTGTACTCCTATCACCGGCCCGAAGACGTGACCCTGTACGGCGACTTCGCGACCGGCTACATCCTCACCCCGACGCTGCCGCCCGACCTGGCGCCCACGCCGCGCCGTCCGGCGGTCCCAGCGGCGGACGCCGACGAGCTGCGGGAGCGGGTCGCGCACGTCGCCGCGCTGCTCGACGCGGCGCAGCTCGGGTTGGCCGAGATCCGCCGCCAGCTCGAGGACGAGCAGTAGCGGCCGACCAATCACCGCAGCAGGTGGCGGCTCATGACGACGCGTTGGATTTGGTTGGTGCCTTCGTAGATTTGGGTGATTTTGGCGTCGCGCATCATGCGTTCGACCGGGAAGTCGGTGGTGTAGCCGGCGCCGCCGAACAACTGCACCGCATCGGTGGTGACCTCCATGGCCACATCGGAGGCAAAACACTTCGACGCGGCGGAGATGAACCCCAGCCCGGTCTCGCCGCGCTCGGCGCGGGCGGCCGCCGAATACACCATCAACCGGGCCGCCTCGACCTTCATCGCCATCTCGGCCAACATGAACTGCACACCCTGGTTATCACTGATCGGCCGACCGAACTGCTTGCGGTCCTTGGTGTAGGCGATCGCCGCATCCAACGCGCCTTGGGCGATCCCCACGGCTTGGGCCCCGATGGTGGGCCGGGTGTGATCCAGGGTGCGCAACGCGGTCTTAAACCCGCTGCCCGGCTCCCCAATCATCCGATCCCCCGGAATGCGGCAGTTCTCGAAATACAACTCGGTGGTCGGCGACCCCTTGATCCCCAGCT
>NZ_MLQM01000076.1:0-23068 GCF_001854525.1 Mycobacterium talmoniae | reverse complement strand
CATTGGCGACGTTGACGGCCGAGCTGGGGTCCGAGGCGGGCGGGGCCGGGGCGGGCACTGGATCGTCGGCTGGCACCGGCGACGCGCCGGCGACCGCGCCGCCGTATCCGATCACGCCACATACGGCCAGGGCCAACCCGGCGCCGACGGCGGCACGGGCCAGGGATGCGCGCATCGTGGAAGTCTCAAACATGTTGGTAGACAAGGGAATGCTCCTCAACTCAGCTGAGGCACCCGACGTGTTTCAGGCACTCAAGTCACCCTGGTAACACTGGTATTCGTTAATCACAACTGAAACACGACACGGTCACAGAACGATTTCTATAGGTTCGCTTACTTCTCTTCGAATCCGCTTACCACCCGCCCGCGGAGCCGTCCGATGACCCTGACCTGGGCGGCGACCCGCCCGGGCGTTACACCACCGCGGGCGCCAACCGTCGCCACTGCTCCCGCGGGAACGCGTTCGGGTCGGCGGTCAGGATCTGCACGCAGACATGGTCCGCGCCCGCCTGCAGGTGCTCGTCGACCCGACGCTTGACTGCGTCCTCGTCACCCCACACGATGATGGCGTCGAGCAACCGGTCGCTCACCGCCGCGATCTCGTCGGGTGTGAAGCCGCTGCGTAACAAATTGTTGGCGTAGTTCGGCATCGCCAGATACGAACGCAGCCAATCGGTTCCGATCGCGCGCGCCTCGTCGCGGTCGGTCGTCAGGATCGCGGTCTGCTCGGGCAACAGCAGCGGCCCGGCCCCGAGCACCTCCCGGGCGCGGCGGGTGTGTTCGGGGGTGACCAGGTAGGGGTGGGCGCCGCGGGTGCGTTCGGCGGCGAGTTGCAGCATCTTGGGCCCCAACGCCGCCAAGGCCCGGCTTGCGGTCGGCACCGGCCGCGGCGCGGCGTCGAGCCCGTCGAGGAAGGTGGCCGTGGCCTGCAGCGGCTTGCGGTAGCGGCCCGGCTGCCGCGAGTCGATCAGCGGGGCATGGCTCACGCCGATCCCGAGGAAAAACCGGTCGCCGTGCGTGGCCGTCAGCGCCGCGAACGCCTCGGCGGTCTCCTCCGGGGTATGCATCCACAAGTTGAGGATTCCGGTCGCGACGGTCGCGGTGCGGGTCGACGCCAGCAGATGGCCCACGGCGTCGAAGACCGGCCCGCCGACGTCGGGGATCCACAGCGCCGAGTACCCGAGTTCCTCGAGTTCGGCCGCCGCCTCGGCCGCCTCGGCGGAATCGCCGTAGCGCAGCTGTGCACTCCAGATGCCCACACCAGAAAGATTCGTCATGGTGGCTACGCTGCCACAGCGGGCCACCGGGACACTCCCAGCTCACCGGTGCCGGGCCATTGTGGTTCGATGGAGCGGCAGAATTGCCAAACACCGGCTGGGTTATGAACGAGGTGAAGATGGCCGAGGATGTTCGCGCGGAGATCGTGGCTAGCGTGCTTGAAGTCGTGGTCCGCGAGGGCGATCAGATCGGCGAGGGTGACACCGTGGTGCTGCTGGAGTCGATGAAGATGGAAATCCCGGTTCTGGCCGAAGTTGCGGGCACGGTCACCAAAGTGAACGTCTCGGTGGGTGACGTCATCCAGGCCGGTGACCTTATCGCCGTGATCAGCTGACCATCTGCGCAGATGTCCACCCTCGGTGACCTGCTCGCCGAACACACGGTCTTGCCGGGCAACGCCGTGGACCACCTGCACGCCGTCGTCGGGGAGTGGCAGCTGCTGGCCGATCTGTCGTTCGCCGACTACCTGATGTGGGTGCGCCGCGACGACGGCGTCCTGGTGTGCGTGGCGCAATGCCGACCCAACACCGCGCCGACGATCCTGGACCGCGACGTCGTCGGCACCGTGGTCAACGCCGACAAGCTGCCGCTAGTGACCGCGGCATTCGAGTCAGGCAGCATCGGGCAGCAAAGCGACACCGGCGACCAGAACGTCGAAGCCGTCCCGGTGCGCTACGCCGACCGGGTGGTGGCGGTGTTGACCCATCAGACGGCGCTGGCCGCCGAACGCGCCTCCAGCCCGCTGGAGACCGCCTACCTGGACTGCGCGCGCGATCTCGTCCACATGCTGTCGGAGGGCACGTTTCCCGACGTCGGGGATCTGGCGATGTCGCGCTCGAGCCCCCGGGTGGGCGACGGCTTCATCCGCCTCGACGTCGAGGGGGTGGTGTCCTACGCCAGCCCCAACGCGCTGTCGGCGTACCACCGGATGGGGTTGACCGCCGAACTGGAGGGCCACGACCTGGTCGCGGTGACCTGGCCGTTGATCTCGGATCCGTTCGAAGCCCAGGAGCTGGCCGAGCACGTGCACGACTCGCTGGCCGGCGGGTCCAGCATGCGGCTGGAAGTCGAGGCCGGCGGTGCCGCGGTGCTGCTGCGGACACTGCCGCTGGTGGTGCACGGCGCCGCCGCGGGCGCCGCGGTGCTGGTCCGCGACGTCACCGAGGTCAAGCGCCGCGACCGCGCGCTGCTGTCCAAGGACGCCACCATCCGCGAAATCCACCATCGGGTGAAGAACAATCTGCAAACCGTGGCCGCGTTGCTGCGTCTGCAGGCCCGCCGCACCAGCAACGCCGAGGGCCGCGAGGCGCTGCTGGAGTCGGTGCGCCGGGTGTCGTCGATCGCGCTGGTCCACGACGCGTTGTCGATGTCGGTGGACGAGGAGGTCAACCTCGACGAGGTGATCGACCGGATTTTGCCGATCATGAACGACGTCGCCACGGTGGACACCCCGATCCGGATCAATCGGAGCGGCGCGCTCGGCGTGCTGGACGCCGACCGCGCGACCGCGTTGATCATGGTGATCACCGAACTCGTCCAGAACGCCATCGAACACGCATTTGACCCGGCGGTTCCCCGGGGGTCGGTGACGATCTGCGCCGAACGCTCGGCGCGCTGGCTGGACGTGCTGGTCCGCGACGACGGCCGCGGGCTGCCCGAGGATTTCAACCTGGAGGCCTCCGACCGGCTGGGCCTGCAGATCGTGCGCACCCTGGTGTCGGCCGAACTGGACGGCACGCTGAGCACGCGGGAGGCACCCGGGGGCGGCACCGAGATGGTGCTGCGGGTTCCGATCGGCCGCCGAGTCCGGTTGGCGCAGTGAGGGCCTCACACAAAGCGACCCCGACATCGTCGGGGCCGCAATGCTTTTCGTCGAGCCGGAGGTTAGACTCCGGTGCGCGCCTTGGTCCGGGCGTTGCGCCGCTTGAGGGCACGGCGCTCGTCCTCGCCCATGCCACCCCACACGCCAGCGTCCTGGCCGGTTTCCAGCGCCCAGGCCAGGCATTCGGTGGTCACCGGGCACCGGTTGCAGACCAGTTTCGCGTCAGCGATCTGCGCGAGCGCCGGCCCACTGTTTCCTACCGGGAAAAACAGTTCCGGATCCTCGTCGCGACAAACCGCCCTGTGGCGCCAATCCATACCTGCTTACTCCTTTAACTGTGTGCGCTGCACGGCGCAGTGCTGGTGCGCAGCAACGCACGAGCATTTTTTCTTCGGCTGTTAGCGGGCGCAAAAAATCCTTACGGTTTGCATCCGATGTTTAGATCGTTTCACAGGCTGAACAGATGTCAATAGTGTCCGTTCGCACGTGGTCAATCTCACGTCGGGCGTGGTGGGGCGATCCGCTGCCGGATCCACCTTCCGTTTGTACTACACTCGGCGTGACCTGTGTCTCATTTTTCCCTGAGAAATTCGATTACCGCTGTTCAGCGGGGGTCGCCACCGGCGGCGCGACGACGTTGAGGGCGTCGGGTACCGACCGGAACGTCATCTCGGTGCGCAGCCCGAGGTAGTCACCGTCGATCTGGGTGGCGATCCCCGGCTCGTCCCCGGAACCGCTGTCGGTGACCCGCAGCCAGGTCACATCGTCGTCCCGAACCAGCTGTTTGGACTCGAACTTCGGGCGCTTGGCGAACATCTGCCGCACGATCCGCAGGGTGGGCACGGTCTTCAGCCCGTGGGTGGCGAACACCCCGAGGTTGGATTCGAACGCGCAGCCGGGATTGGTCCACACCGGCCGCTTGTTGGCGTAGGTCCACGGGCTGGAGTTGGACACGAACACGAAGTGCACCCCGGTGACCGGGTCGCGGTCGGGCAGCTGCAGCGTCAGGGTCGCCTCCCGCCGGATGCTGGCCAACACCGCGGGGATCGCGGCGCGAATGTAGCGGGCCGCGGTGACTTTGCGCCCCTTATGACGCTGCGCCTCGACCGCGGCGACCACGTCGGCGTCCACGCCCATCCCGGCGTTGAACACCGCCCAACGCTCGCCGCAGTCGATCAGGCCGACCCGGCGCCAGGTCGGCTGGTGCCGGTAGCCGTTGATCAGGTCGATCAGCAGGTTGGTGGCGTCCACCGGATCCGACGGGATGCCCAGCGAGCGGGCGAACACGTTGGCCGATCCGCCCGGCACCACCGCGACCGCCGGCAGCTGGCCTTGCGGCAGCGGGCCGGGCCGGCCCAGCAGGCCGTTGACCACCCCGTGCACGGTGCCGTCGCCGCCGTGCACGATGACCAGGTCGACGCCGTCCCGCCTGGCGGCATCGGCCAGCTCGATCGCGTGACCGCGGTGGTCGGTGTGCTCGACGGTCAGGTCAAGACGGCTCTGCAATGCGTGGGCCAGCAGGTCACGCCCCGCCGGGGTGGTGGAGGTGGCGGTGGGGTTCACGATCAGCACGGCACGCACGAAGCCCGAGTCTAAGCGGGCAATCTGAGCGTCGGGCTCGGGTGGCTACGCTGACCGGGTGACAGAATCCCCGGCGCCGGGCGCCGTGCGCGGCGCGGGCGCCCTCGTGGCCGCGGAAGGTGCGCTGGGCCTGGTGGTGGCGGCGGTGTTGGTGGTGCGCGGGCTGGCCGGGGCCGATCAGCGCGTCGTCGGCGGCGTCAGCCTCGCCGTCTGTTTCACCCTGGTCGGCGGCGGGGTGCTGGCCGCCGGCTGGGCCCTGCTGCGCGGTCGGCGCTGGGGTCGCGGCGTGGCGGTGTTCGCCAACGTGCTGCTGGTGCCGGTGGCCTGGTATGTGGCGGTCGGCTCGCATCGGTGGGGCTACGGCATCCCGATCGGCGTGCTGGTGCTGGCGGTGCTGGCGCTGCTGTTCAGCCCGGCCGCGCTGCGCTGGGTCGCCGATCGCTGATCAGCGCGCCAGCGCGATGAGGTCCGCGCCGGAGACCCGGTAGGTGGTCCAGCCGTGCTGCGGTTTGCCGCCGGCCGCGTCGTACAGCGCGATCGCGTCGGAGTTCCAGTCCAACACCGCCCAGGACAGCCGGGTGTAGCCGTGGGCGACACATTCGGCGGCCAGCGCGGCCAGCATGGCGCGGCCCAACCCGCGGCGGCGGAAGCGGGGGCGCACATACAAATCCTCCAGGTACACCCCGGCGACGCCGTCCCAGGTGGAGAAGTTGCGGAACCACAGGGCGATGGCCGCGATTTCGTCGCCCACCTCGGCGACGTGTCCGTGCACCGTCACCGGATCGCCGAAAAGCGCGGCGTGGATCTGCTTTTCGGTGACGGTGCACTGATCGGCGGCATGCTCGAAATCGGCCAGCTCGTGGATCATCGCGGTGATGTCGGCGACGTCGGCCGGTTCGGCGCGGCGGATGGTCACTGGTCAACTCCCAACGCGTTCAGAATCGTCGCGAATTTCGTTGTGGTCTCGTCGACTTCGTCGTCGGGATCGGATCCGGCGACAATGCCGCCGCCGGAATGCGCCAGCGCGGTGCGCCGATCGGCGGACAGCTGCGCGCAGCGGATCGCCACCACCCAGCGGCCGTCCCCGTGCCGGTCACACCACCCGACCGCACCGGCGTAGAACCCGCGATCGCCTTCCAGCGCGCCGATGAGCTGCACGGCGGCGTCGGTCGGCACCCCACCGACCGCCGGGGTGGGATGCAGCGCCAACGCCAAATCCAGTGCGGTGGTGGCGGTGTCGCGAAGACGGCCGGTGATCGGGGTGCTCAGATGCCACAGGGCGGCGGTGTGGCTCAGCTGCGGCGTTGCGGCGATCCGCAGGTCGGTGCACAGCGGTTGCAGGGCGTCGCGCATGGTGTCGATCACCAGCTGGTGCTCGTGCCGGTTCTTGCCGGAGGCCACCAGCGCGGCACCGTTGGCGCGGTCGATCTCGGGGTCGGCCGCGCGCGGCGCGGACCCGGCGAACGGCCGGCAGGTCACCGTCGCACCCTCGCGCGCCACCAGCAGCTCCGGGCTGGCACCCACCAGTGCCGCGCCGCAATAGGGTTCGCCGGCCGGGGTCAGATCCACCAGGTAGCCGTAGCCGCTGCGGTCGGCGGCGACCAGCCGGCTCACGACGCTGCGGGCGTCCAGCGGCGCATCGGCCACCAGCCGCAACGCCCGGGCCAGCACCACCTTGCTCAGGGTGGCCTGCGGTGCGCACAGCTGAGCCAAGGCGTGCCGGATCCGTTGCCGGTGCACCTCGGGGGCGGGCACGGTGGCGTCGACCCGGACCGCGGGCAGCGGAGCGGTGGGCCAGTCGGGCAGCGTGTCGGCGCGGCGCACCGCGTGCGGGGTCAGCAGGGCGGCGGCGGAGTGAACGTCAAACGGCAACGCGCCCACCACGATTGGCGCCTCGCCGGAGGCAAGCGCGGCTTGTGCGGCCGCGACCTCGGGGTAGCCGTTACGGACGCCGTCGGCGATCAGCGCCCCGGTCGGCCCGCACAACACGAACGGCGGCTCGCTGGTCACCGGCCGGTGAGCCCGAGCGCACTGAGCTGGCGCACCGCGTGCTCGAAGCCGCACACGGCGATCGATGCGGCGGCCATCCCGAACCGGGCGCCCTCGATCAGCGGCAGCTCCAGCCAGCGGGTGATCACCGCGCGGGAGAAGTGGCCGTGCCCGACGAACACCACGTCGCGGGCGGGCAGATACTGCAGCGCCAACGCCACGGCCGTGTCGGCGCGGTCACTGACCTGCGCGATGCTTTCCCCGCCGGGGCAGCCGTGCGTCCACACCAGCCAGTCGGGTTCGGTTTCGCGGATCTGCGCGGTGGTCAGCCCCTCATAGTCGCCGTAATCCCATTCGGCGAGCAGCTCGGAGACCTCGTCGACGGCCAGGCCGGCCAGCTCCGCGGTGGCCAGGGCGCGTCGGCGCGGGCTGCAGATCACCACCGGGTGGTCCAGCTCCAGCGGCCCCAGTGCCCGGCCGGCGGCCTGCGCCGCGCGCCGGCCGGCGGCGGTGAGCTCCAGGTCGGTGCGGCCGGTGTGCTGGCCCGATTTCGACCATTCGGTCTGACCGTGGCGCAGCAGCACCAGGCGGTGCTCGTCGCCGTGACGTTCTAGGCCCACGCACACCGATTGTGCCCGACGCGCCGCGTTCGGCGCGGGGCGGCCGGGCCGCGTGCCAGGATGGGCAGTTATGACCGCCGGTGCCGGGCTACCGCCCCGGTTGCCGGGGAGGGCCGCGGTGGGCACCGTCGGTGACGATGTAGGGCGAAGCGATGAGGAGGGGCGGCGCTTGTGACCGGATTCCGGATACTGGCAGTGGCCAACCAGAAGGGCGGGGTGGCCAAGACGACGACGGTGGCCTCGCTGGGGGCGGCGATGGCCGACCAGGGGCGGCGGGTGCTGCTGGTCGACCTGGACCCGCAGGGCTGTTTGACGTTCTCGCTGGGCCAGGATCCGGACAAACTGCCGGTGTCGGTGCATGAGGTGCTGCTCGGTGAGGTCGAGCCCAACGCGCCGCTGGTCAGCACCGCCGAGGGGATGACGCTGCTGCCGGCCAACATCGATCTGGCCGGGGCCGAGGCGATGCTGCTGATGCGGGCCGGCCGCGAGTACGCCCTCAAACGGGCGCTGGACAAGCTCGAGGACCGGTTCGACGTGGTGATCGTCGACTGCCCGCCGTCGTTGGGGGTGCTCACGTTGAACGGCTTGACCGCCGCCGACGAGGTCATCGTCCCGCTGCAGTGCGAGACGCTGGCGCATCGCGGGGTGGGGCAGTTCCTGCGCACCGTCGCCGATGTTCAGCAGATCACCAACGCCAACCTGCGGTTGCTGGGTGCGCTGCCGACGCTGTACGACTCGCGGACCACCCACAGCCGCGACGTGTTGCTCGACGTGGCCGACCGCTACGACCTGCCGGTGCTGGCCCCGCCCATCCCGCGCACGGTGCGGTTCGCCGAGGCCAGCGCGTCGGGATCCTCGGTGCTGGCCGGGCGCAAGAACAAGGGCGCCCAGGCCTACCGGGAGTTGGCGGCGGCGCTGCTCAAACACTGGAAATCCGGCAAGTCGCTGCCGACGTTCGCCCCGGAGGTGTAGCGGGTTCGCCGCTCGCTTGGGCCGCTTGGGCCGCGAGTGGGAATTTGGCGACGTGGTCGTGGCGTGTCGCGTCGTCAGATTCCCACTCGGCGCGAACCGGCCGGCGCGAACCGGGCGGCTTAGCCGAGGGCCACCACGGTGTCGCCGCGCTGCTCGATCAGCGTGGACCCGGCCGCCGCCGGGATCACCGCCGCCGTCGACGGCGGTCGGTTCACCGGGATGGACCGGTCAAGGTCGCCGGTGGCCGGGTCATAGACCCCCACCCCTCCGGCGACCGGGATCAGCAACCGGCCCGCCATGATCGTCGCCGGCCCCTGCGGGACCGCCGAGCCGGCCGGGTGCACGGTGTAGCGGTAGGACAGATTCCCGGCGTCGAACATCAGCACCGCATCCCCGGTCCACCAGGTCACCAGATCCCCGGCCGTCGACGTCGTCGCCGACGCGGCCGGCGGCTTGTCCAACAGCGTGCTGGCGACCGTGGCGCCGTCGCTGTCCACCACCTCGACCCGCGGTTTCGGCGACGGCAGATACACCGCGGTGCGGGTGTCGGAGACGGCCAGCACCCGGGCGCCGGAGTCGGCGGCGATCCCCGGCTGCGGCACATACCGCGCCTCCGGCTCGTCGTCCTCCTTACCCGGGCGCAGCAGGGTCAGCCGCAGGTCGGCCTGACCGGGGCAGGCTTCCAGCACCGAAACCGCCGAGGACCCGGCCGCCGCCGACAGCAGGGCGCAGCCGGCGCCCAGCCCCTTCACCGACGGTTTCACCGGCGCGTCGATCTCGCCGTAGGACAGCATCCGGACCAGATCCGAACGCCACAGCTCCAGACGGGTCCGCCCGGCCGACAACACCGTCGTGCCGTTGGAGGAGACGGTGACGTGCTTATCCGCGTAGCTGGTGCGGGCGGGGCCGCGGCGACCGGTGCTCGCGTCGATGCCGCTGACCTGACCGCAGCCCCGGCGGTCCGGGTAGACCGCGAGGACGTAGTGATACACGTAGGACACCGCGCACAGGTCGGCGTCGCGGGCGTAGCTCCACCGCGACGCGCCGGTGGCCAGATCGCGTCCATCGACCCGATGCCCGAGGCCAGTGATCACCGTGCCGGCCACCACGATCGGGCGGCTGGTCGCCGGGCTGGCCGCACTCCACAGCAGCTTCAGCGTCGCCGGCACCTCGCGGGCCGCCGTCGGCTCGGCCGCCGGAGCGGTCGCGGGTCGGCTTTCGGTGGCCCGGGCGTCGCTGGTCCACCAGATCAGGGCGGCGGCCACCGCGACGACGACGGCGATCGCGACGGCGGCCGCGATATCTACCTTGGTGCGGCGCTCGGGTTTGACCATCGAGTGGCCCTCAAAACAGACCGGGTTTAGTTGGTGCTCGCCGCACCGGCGGTGGCCGCTTTGCGAGGGCGACGCCGCCGCCGGCGTCCGCCGTTTCCGGCCTCGCCGGTCGACGCGGGTGCGGTGTCGGAGTTGGTCGCCTCGCCATTGCCGGCGGGTCCGCTGACGGGCTTGCCGGCGCGGGTGCGTCGCCGCGTCCGGGTGCCGTTGCGCTGCCGGGGTTTTTGGCCGTCGCGTTCGGGGCGCTTGCCCGACGCCTTGCGCGGCGTCCCGACGGTGCCGGTGGCCTCGGTGGGGATGTCCAGCTCGGTGTACAGATGCGGGGAGCTGGAGTAGGTCTCGGCCGGATCCGGGCACCCCAGGTCCAGCGCCTTGTCGATCATGGTCCAGCGGGCCAGCTCGTCCCAGTCCACCAGGGTGACCGCGATGCCGGTGCGCCCGGCGCGGCCGGTGCGCCCGATGCGGTGCACGTAGGTCTTCTCGTCGTCGGGGCACTGGTAGTTGATGACGTGGGTGACGTCCTCGATGTCGATACCGCGGGCGGCCACGTCGGTGGCGACCAGCACGTCGATGTCACCGGCGCGGAACCCGTTCAGCGCCTTTTCGCGGGCGATCTGGCCCAGGTCGCCGTGCACCGCGCCGACCTTGAAGCCGCGTTCGCTGAGCTCGTCGGCGACCTTCTGGGCGGTGCGCTTGGTGCGGGTGAAGATCATGGTGGCGCCGCGGCCGCGGGCCTGCAGCACCCGGGACAGCAGTTCCACCTTGTCCAGCGCGTGCGCGCGGTAGACGAACTGCTCGGTGGTGTCGTGGGTGGCGGACTGGTGCGGCGACTCGGCGCGGATGTGGGTGGGCTGGTTCATGAAGGTCCGGGCCAGCGTGATGATCGGGTCGGGCATGGTGGCCGAGAACAGCATCGACTGCCGGGTGTCCGGGATCTGCGCCAAGATCCGCTCGATATCGGGCAAGAAGCCCAGGTCGAGCATCTCGTCGGCCTCGTCGAGCACCAGCACCGACAGGCCGCCCAGCTGCAGATGACCCTGCTGGGCCAGGTCGAGCAGCCGGCCCGGGGTGCCCACCACCACGTCGGCGCCGGCTTGCAGCGCCTCGATCTGCGGTTCGTAGGGCCGCCCGCCGTAGATGGAGACCACCGACAGCGGCCGCTCGGTGCCGTCGGAGGTGGCGGTCAGGTGGCGCGCGGCGGCGGACAGGTCGCCGAACACCTGCAGACACAGTTCACGGGTGGGCACCACCACCAGGGCGCGCGGCGTGCCGGTCAGCGGCCGGGTGGTGTCGGTGCTGATGCGATGCAGCAACGGCACCCCGAACGCGAAGGTCTTGCCCATGCCGGTGCGGGCCTGGCCGATCAGGTCGTCGCCGGCCAGGGCCAGCGGCAGGGTGAGCTCCTGGATGGCGAACGGCTTCTCGATGCCGTCCTCGGCGAGGGCGCGCACGATTTCGTCGCGAACACCGAGGTGAGCAAAGCTGGTCGGGGCGGGGTGAAGAAGTGGGGTCATGCGCGGCAATGTGCCTTTCAGTGTCAGTCTCGTCGCGGTTCATTGAGGTTCAATGAGCTACCAGGCGCGCACGAGCTGACGGTCGAATACGTTGCCGACTGGCGGGCCCTGCGCTCATCTGGGCGGGGCCAACGGCGTGCACGCACATTTCTCGGATAGCGCCTTAGTTAGCGCTGTCCGCCGACCATGATACTTGGTCGGCCGCCGGACCCCGCCCTCACCGCGGTTTCGGGGTGGTGGTGAGGGTTGCCGGGCGCAGCGGGGTCGCCGCCGGCGCGCTTTCGCGGGGATCGCCAGCGCGGCGTTGCCGGGCGCAGCGGGTCGCCGCCGGCGCGCTTAAAGTGTTGCCATGAGTTCCCCGCCGCCGGCTGACCAGGTGACCAATCCGCCTTCGTCGCGGTTGTCCGCGGATCATCCCGGGATCACCGAGCTGTTCGCGCTGTTGGCCTACGGCGAGGTGGCCGCGTTCTACCGGCTGACCGAGGAAGCGCGGATGGCGCCCGACCTGCGCGGTCGCATCTCGATGGCCGCCATGGCGGCCGCCGAGATGGGGCACTACGAGCTGCTGCGCGACGCCCTGGAACAACGCGGGGTCGACGTGGTGGCGGCGATGTCGAAGTATGCGCCGGCGCTGGACGACTACCACCGGCTGACCACGCCGAGCACCTGGCTGGAAGCCCTGGTGAAGACCTACGTCGGTGACGCGCTGGCCGCCGACTTCTACCTGGAGATCGCCGACGGGCTGCCCGACGAAGCCGCCGACGTGGTGCGCGCGGTGCTCTCGGAGACCGGGCACTCCCAGTTCGTCGTCGCCGAGGTGCGCGCGGCCACCGCCAAGCAGCGCAGCCGGCTGGCGCTGTGGTCGCGCCGACTGCTCGGCGAAGCCATCACCCAGGCCCAGTACGTGCTGGCCGACCACGACGAACTCGTCGACCTGGTGATGTCCGGGCCGGAGGGACTCAACCAGCTGCCCGGGTTCTTCGACCGGCTGCAGCACACCCACGACGAGCGGATGCACGAACTCGGGCTGGCGTAGCCGGGTCCTGGGGCGCTGGCTTAGAAGATGTTCAGCAGCGCCGACGCGATCTCGCCTGGGATGGCGGCGAGATCGGCGAGCCCGCCGAACTGCGAAAGATCCAGCGCGCCACCGAGATCGAACGCGTTCAGGAATGCGCTGAAGTCCATCGGGATCGCGTCGGCCGTCTGACCGCCGAGCAGATCGGCGGCGAGTCCGGCCAGCGTCGGGCTCACCGTCGTCGTCGCGAGCGCATCGGCGAGGGTGTCGCGAATTTGCAGCAGGAGCGCGATGGTGCCGCCGGGGTCACTGAGCAGGCCGGTGGCCGACCCGATGTCCGGGGCGCTAATCCCGTTGAGCAGTGCGCCGGTCAGCGTGGCGGGGGCATTGAGGATGTCGCTGAACGCGGTGAGGAAGTCCCCGCTGCCGAGCGCCTGGGCGATCGAATCGCCGATCTCGCCCGGTGCTATCACGAAGGTGCCGAACAGCGGTTGGAGCAGACCGATGCCAGCGAGAAGCAACTGGTTGCCGAAGGTATGCACCAGGTTCGCGAAGTGGTCCACCATCGGGTCAATGACGTTGGTGTAGATGGTGTTGATGGGCCCGATCAACTGGAGTGCCGTGAGCAGGAACCACTGCCACATAGCGAGCAATCCCTTGGAGATGTCGCCCGAGCCGAAGTCGGTAAACGCCGTCTGCAACGCCGCGGGCAGCTTGGAGAGTTGGTCGGCTACGCCGGTGACCAGCGTTTGGCCCGCCCCGGCGATGACCTGCGCATAGCCGATCTGGTTGGTGATGAACTGCTCCAGGATCGGTGCGGGATCGGCGAGGAAGGTCTCCCCGAGCTTCGACAGGTTGGTTCCGGCCGCGGTGAGGACATCGATCCAGGTGGTGATGGGGTTGACGAAGGCGTCGGGAGCGGCATTGCCGGTCAACGCATCGCCGAGTAACGGCAGGCTGAGGCTGGGCAGGCTGAGGCTTTGCAGCCCGCCGCCGAAGACCCCGCCCATCGCCTGGCTCGCGTCCTGCTCGAGGGTGCCCAGCACGTCGCCGATGGCGCCGAGACCGGTGTCCGCGGCGAGTTGTATCTGGGGCATTTGAACGTGGGGGAGAGGCATCGTCACCGGGGTGACGACGATCATGCTGGCGCCCGCGAGGGCAACGCCGGCGGTGACGTAGGGGCGAAGTGCGAGTTGCATGGCCAGCTCCTAGCTTCCTCAACTGTGTTTCTCGTCACACCAATCGGTAAGCTACCTGAGCGTAAGCTGAGGAAACAATAGATTTTGGCAAATTAGTCCAAGTTTCTGGATGTGGTCCGTGGGCCAGCTTCGATGCGGCTAGCAATTTGATCTTGAAAATGGCGATCTGGGCTGTCTTGAGGCGTCGAGATGATGCCGAGTCTGCGCTGAGGGCACCGAGTCTGCGCTGAGGGCATCGAGCCTGCGGTGAGGCCGGGTTTTCCACGGAAATTGCGTCCCAGGCGCAGTCTCGGCGCCCTGGACGCAGGGTCGGTGCCCTGGACGCAGTCTCGATGCCGCCACTGCAGCGTCGGCGCCCTGACTTCAGCCTCGGCGCGAAAAGCCCGGCGGAAAGCCCTCCGGCGCGAAAAGCCGACGCGAAAGGCCCTCCGGCGCGAAAGCCTCGACGCGAACGGCTAACGCCACAAACGAACTACCGGGTGCAGGTCGCGATCATCGAGTTGTTGGCCGACACGGCGATCGGCTGCCCGGTGGCGTTGACGATCGAGCAGTTGAGCTGCCCGAACAGGCTGGTCGCGGTCACCGACTCCACACCGACGCCGGGCTCCAGCACCACCGACTTGGTCCACGGCAGCGACACGTTGACGTCGGTGTGCGGCAGGCCCTGGCCGTCGGTGTAGACCACCGAGACCAGATCGAGCAGCTGTTTGGTGCCGGTCACCTGGTAGACCACGGTGCGCGGGTTCACCGGCGCGGGAGCAGGCGCAGCGGCTTGCGGCACCGGGGCAGGCGCCGGCGGCTCGGCGGGCTCCGCAGACGGCGACGGCGCAGCGCTGGGCGTCACCGTGGTCACCGTTTCCGGGGACAGCGAATCGCCGGGCGGTGCCGAGGGGGTCGGCGGCGACGTGGCGACCACCGTGCGGGTCGGCGGCGGCCCGACGACGGTCGCCTGCGTCCCGCGGTTATCGCCGTGGAGGATCACCGCGGTGCCCACGACCGCGGCCAGAAACACGCCACCGGCGATCACGGCCACCGGGCGCCAGCGGTGATCCACCGGCGCGTCATAGTCGTCCTCGCGGTAGTCGTCGTAGAGCGCGTCGTCGTCCAGGTCGTCGGGATAGTCGACGTACTCGTAGGTCTTCAGGTCGCTCACGACGCCGACGGTATGGGCGCTAACGCCGCTGGCCAGGGCGGCGCGCGGGCCCGTTACGGCATCGTTGTGGCTCCGTTATCGCACCGGTTATCGCGCACGGCGAACGGCTGGTGCGCACCGCGGGTCGCCGCGTCTACTAGCCTTCTTGCTTGGGACGCCTACCAAACGAAAGGGGCCGGCGTGGAGGTCAAGATCGGTGTCACGGACAGTCCGCGCGAACTGGTGTTCACCAGCGCGCAGACACCCGACGAGGTGGAGGAGCTGGTCACCGCCGCGCTGGGCAAGGGCGCCGAGGGTACCGCCGTGCTGAGCCTCACCGACGAGAAGGGCCGCCGGTTCCTGGTGCAGACCAGCAAGATCGCCTACGTGGAGATCGGCGTGGCCGACAGCCGCAAGGTGGGCTTCGGGATCGGCTCGGCCACCGCGTAAGCGGGGCCGGGCTACTACCGGCCGGGCTGCTACCGGTTCAGCGGCACGTGGGACAGTCCGCCCCAGGCGAAGTGCACGGTGCCGTCGACGGCGTCCTCTTTGGAGATGGGGCGGTCGGTGTCCAGCCAGTACCGGGCGCAGTCGACGCTGATCCCCACCAGCCCCACCGCGATCATCCGCGCGCGGTGCGGGTCCAGGCCGGAGTCGTGGCTGATCAGGTCGAACACCGCGTCGATGCAGGATTCGGTGGCCACCCGCACCTGGGCGGCCACCTGCGGCTCGCTGACGTAGTCGTTCTCGAAGATCAGCCGGTAGCCCTGGCTGTCGTGCTCGATGAAATCGAAGAACGCCTGGACCGCGGCCCGCAGCCGCTGCCGGTTATCGGTGGTGGTGCGCAGCGCCTGCCGCACCCCCGACACCAGGTTGTCCACATGCCGCTGCAGCACCGCCAGGTAGAGCTCCAGCTTGGATGAGAAGTGCTGGTAGAGAACCGGTTTGCTGACACCGGCGCGGTCGGCGATCTCATCCATGCCGGCCGCGTGGTAGCCGCGGTCGACGAATACCTCACTGGCGGCGATCAATAGCTGCCCGCGGCGTTCATCGCGCGGCATCCGGTTGCCCCGGCGGCCGGAGTTGCGGGTGGCCGTCTTGGCGCCGGTGCGTTCGGCCGTATTGGCCAGTTCGCTCATCGAGTCCTCAATCTGCATTAATGCTCGCCAGCTGGCGCTGTGCGCGAGCGGCTCGTCGCAACGACATTACTACCCATTGCCGTCGCTGCCGTCTCCCCGACAGGGCACCGGTAACGGCGCGCCAAGAATCCCAGCTAGGGACGGTTGTGCGATCCTGGATCGGTGACCTACGACCCGGCGCGCCGCGGCGGCGGTCAAGTGCCGGTGCTTCGCGACGAGTGGCGAGAGCCGCTGCGGGCCCAACGTGACCCCCTGGCCGGGGGGCCGGGCCGGATGCGTTCGAACCGGGACACCCGCCGCCAATGGCGCAAACAGACCTGGTTGGGCCGATTTGTGTCCACCTACGGCTGGCGTGCCTACGCGCTGCCGGTGCTGATGGCGGTCACCGTGGTGGTGATCTACCAGACCGTGACCGGGACCAGTGCGCCCGCGCCCGCGGTGGAGGAGCCGGTCCAGGGCCCGCCGACCATCGGCTCGTCGGGCACCGAGATCATCGGCGCGCCGCCGCGCGGGTTGACCGAGTTCGACGCCAACCTGCCCACCGGGCTGTTGCCCGACGGCGGGCCGTTCACCGAGGCGGGGGCCAAGATCTGGCATGTGGTGCCCGGCGTCACCGGCAAGATCGGGGAGGGCACCGCGAAGTCGTTCACCTACACCGTCGAGGTCGAGGACGGGATCGACACCACGGCGTTCGGCGGCGACGATGCGTTCGCGCGGATGGTCGATCAGACCCTGGCCAACCCGAAGAGCTGGACTCACAATCCGCAGTTCGCCTTCACCCGGATCGACGTGGGTGAACCCGACTTCCGGGTCTCGCTGACCTCCCCGCTGACGGTGCGGGAGGGCTGCGGCTACGACATCCCGCTGGAGGCCTCCTGCTACAACCCGGTGTACGGCCCCGATAAGCAGCCGCGGGTGTTCATCAACGAGGCGCGCTGGGTGCGCGGCGCGATCCCCTTCCAAGGCGACGTCGGCTCCTACCGGCAGTACCTGATCAACCATGAGGTCGGCCACGCCATCGGCTACACCCAGCACGAGCCGTGCGAGAAGCAGGGCGGCCTGGCCCCGGTGATGATGCAGCAGACCTTTTCCACCTCCGACGACGACGACGCGAAATTCGATCCCGAGTCGGTCAAACCGGACGGCAAGACCTGCCGGTTCAACCCGTGGCCGTACCCGATCGCCTAGCCGGTCGCGGGGAAGCTTCGACGGCCGTTTGCTGTTGACCTGGCCAACTGCTGAGATGGATATCGTGGATAGGCGTGAGGAGAGATTCGGTGTCGACGTCGTTGCCACCGCTGGTTGAGCCAGCAGCCGAGCTGACCCGCGAGGAGGTCGCGCGCTACAGCCGGCACCTGATCATCCCCGACGTGGGGGTCGACGGGCAGAAGCGACTGAAAAACGCGCGGGTGCTGTTCGTCGGCGCGGGCGGACTCGGGGCGCCGGCGCTGCTGTACCTGGCCGCCGCCGGGGTGGGCACCATCGGCATCGTCGAGGACGACGTCGTCGACGAGTCCAACCTGCAGCGCCAGATCATCCACGGCGTCTCCGACGTCGGCCGGCCCAAGGCGCAGTCCGCCCGCGACTCGATCGCCGAAATCAACCCGCTGGTGTCGGTGCGGCTGCACGAGGTGCGGTTGAACTCGGACAACGCGGTCAACCTGTTCAGCCAGTACGACCTGATCCTGGACGGCACCGACAACTTCGCCACCCGCTATCTGGTCAACGACGCCGCGGCGCTGGCGCACAAGCCGTACGTGTGGGGCTCGATCTACCGCTTCGAAGGCCAAGTCTCGGTGTTCTGGGAGGACGCCCCCGACGGGCGTGGCCTCAACTACCGCGACCTGTATCCGGAGCCGCCGCCCCCGGGCATGGTGCCCTCCTGTGCCGAGGGCGGTGTGCTGGGCATCCTGTGCGCGTCGATCGCGTCGGTGATGGGCACCGAGGCGATCAAGCTGCTCACCGGGATCGGGGAGCCGCTGCTGGGCCGGTTGATGGTCTACGACGCGTTGGAGATGAGCTACCGCACCATCAAGATCCGCAAGGATCCGGCCACGCCGAGGATCACCGAACTGATCGACTACGACGACTTCTGCGGGGTGGTGTCCGAGGAGGCCGCCGACGCCGCCGCCGGATCGACCATCACGCCCCGCGAACTGCGCGACCTGCTGGACTCGGGCAGCAAGGTGGCCCTGATCGATGTGCGTGAGCCGGTGGAGTGGGACATCAACCACATCGAGGGCGCCGAGCTGATCCCGCAGTCGTCGATCAATTCCGGTGAGGGTCTGGCCAAGCTGCCCCAAGACCGGATGCCGGTGCTGTACTGCAAGACCGGGGTCCGGTCGGCCGAGGCGCTGGCCGCGCTGAAGAAGGCCGGCTTCTCCGACGCGGTTCATCTGCAGGGCGGAATCGTTGCTTGGGCCAAGCAGATGCAGCCCGACATGGTGATGTACTAACGCCAGTAACCTGCCCTTTCCCCGTTAGGCTAAGGGGGTGACTGTCGAGCGGCCGCCCGAGCATGTATTAGCGGCGTTCGGCTTGAGCGGGGTGCGGCCGGTCCCGTTGGGCGCCAGTTGGGAAGGCGGCTGGCGCTGCGGGGAGATGGTGCTGTCGTTGGTGGCCGACCACGCCCGCGCCGCCTGGTCGGCCAAGGTCCGCGAAACGCTGTTCGTCGACGGGGTGCGGCTGGCGCGGCCGGTGCGCTCCACCGACGGTCGCTATGTGGTGTCGGGCTGGCGGGCCGACACGTTTGTCGCCGGCAACCCGGAACCCCGCCACGATGAGGTGGTGTCGGCCGCGATTCGGCTGCATGAGGCCACCAGCAAGCTCGAGCGCCCCCGGTTTCTCACCCAGGCGCCGGCCGCGCCGTGGGCCGACGTCGACGTCTTCATCGCCGCCGACCGCGCCGCCTGGGAGGAGCGGCCCTTCCAGTCGCTGCCGCCGGGCGCCCGGGTGGCCCCCGGCTCGGCGGACGGGCAGCGGTCGGTGGACCTGATCAAACAGCTGGCCCGGCTGCGCAAACAAACCAAGAGCCCCAACCAGCTGGTGCACGGCGACCTCTACGGCACCGTGCTCTTCGCCGGTGCCGCCGCACCCGGGGTCACCGACATCACCCCGTACTGGCGCCCGGCGTCCTGGGCCGCCGGGGTGGTCGTCGTCGACGCGCTGTCGTGGGGGGACGCCGACGACGGCCTCATCGAGCGGTGGGACGCGCTGCCGGAGTGGCCGCAGATGCTGTTGCGGGCGTTAATGTTTCGACTCGCGGTGCACGCGCTGCACCCGCGCTCGACGGCCGAGGCGTTCCCGGGCCTGGCCCGCACCGCCGCACTAGTGCGGTTGGTGCTCTGAGCCGGAACGCCGCGCCTCGCGCCCTCGCGCCGAACGTGCATCCAGGGCGAGATTTCGGCCGATTTTTCGCCCTGAGTGCACGCTCGGCGCGGGCGCACCGGTCAAAACTGGTGGCGCACCTGCCGTAACGGAACCCGGCCGTCGACGGCCAACACCCCTTCGGCGCGCAGCAGCTCCAATTGCCGGGTCCTTAGGTGGCGCGCCGGCCGCCCGGACGCGGTGATCACCCGGTGCCAGGGCAGATCCGAGGAGTCGGTCGCCATGATCCAGCCGACAATCCGGGGGCTGGAAAGCCCTGCGGCCGCGGCGATATCCCCGTAGGTCGCGACCCGGCCGGCGGGGATGGCCGCCACCAGCGCGCGCACCTGTTCGACCTGCTGATCGGTTACCCGCGCCATGACCCCACCGGCAGCCGATCGCGGATGAGCGCCGCCACCTCGGCGGGCCTGGCCTGGGCCACCATGTGGTCGCAGTCGATATCCACCAGTTGAAAATCCGGGCCCAACTGCCGCAACGCCGAGATGAGCTGCGGCCCAACGTAGGGCGGCGAGGTCCGGGTCGCCCGCACCACGGTGGTGGCCGTGCCGGGGGGCGGCACCACCACCTCGCGAGCCAGCTCGCTCCAGTAGGACATGATGGCCGGCAGGCTGATCCGCCAGCCGTAGCGGCCGCCCGGCCAGGTGACCAGGTGCTCGTCCAGTTCGGCGTCCAGCACGGCCGGGTCGACGTCGGCCCACGCACCGGTCGCCTTCTCGGCGCGGGCCTCGGCGGCATCGGGGTAGTCGGGCGAGGCCAGCATCGCGTCGGCGATCTCGCGCATCCACACCCCGTCCAGGCCGATGGCCGGGTCGAGCAGCACCAGGGCGGCCACCAGATCCGGTCGGGCGGCGGCCAGGTGCAGCGCGACCGCGCCGCCGAACGAATGGCCGACCACCAGCACCGGTGCGTCGGCGGCGGCGTCCAGCAGCGCGGCCAGCGCCGCCACGTTGGCGTCGATGGTCCACGGCGCCGCCCAGGACGACCGGCCGTGGCCGAGCAGGTCGGGTGCGGCCACGGCCAGATCGGGCAGGTGGTCGGCGGCCAGCCGCTGCCAGCGCTGGCCGTGCCCGGTCAACCCGTGGATGGCCAGCAGCCGCGCCGGTCCGGGTGGGCCGTAGCGGTGCACGTGAAGATCATCGGTCACCCGGGAAATGCTGCCAGCCGCCGACGCCGGCCGACCGCGCTGGGGCGGTTACTGCGGGAAATACCCGTCGTCGTCGGGAATCGGCACCACGACGGCCTGGTCAACCAGATCGGCTTCGTTGGCGTCTCGGTCACGGCCCGCGCCGGTCAGGTAGTCGGTGTCCAGGCCGGTGTCGTCGTCGAGGTCGACGGTTCGGCGCTGTTCGACGGCGTCGCCCTCAGGGATTTCGTCGATCAGCACGCTGTACTCGGCGTTGTGTCCCATCTGAGCCCTTCCTTCCTTTCCTCGGCGTGGTGGTGTGGGCAGGCGGCCGCTGATCGGCCTTCAATCTGGCGTTGTCGGACCGCAGCTGCGTGTTGTGTGCCTCCAACTCGGTGTTGCGGATTTCCAGGTCCAGGATCTGGCCGATGCCGGCCAGGTTCACGCCCTGTCCGACAAGTTCGCTGATCCGCTTGAGACGCTCCAGGTCGTCGTCGCTGTAGCGGCGGGTGCCGCCATCGGTGCGGGCCGGGTTCAGCAATCCCCACCGTTCGTAGAGCCGCAACGTCTGGGGCCCGATCCCGGACAGCTCGGAGGCCACCGAGATGCCGTATACCCCACGCGCGGACCGCGATGTCGCGTCGTCCGTCACACCGCTGCTCCCATCGACACAAAAACTTGCGACAACTACTTGCACAAAGATACCACGAGTGGTAATAAAAACCTGTATCAGCAGACATAGATTATCGGATGTGCCAGGGAGGTGAAATATGATGCTGATGCGTACAGACCCGTTCCGTGACCTGGATCGTTTGACCCAAGCGGTGCTGGGCACCCCGGCGCGGCCGGCCGTGATGCCGATGGACGCGTGGCGGGAGAAGGATCAGTTCATCGTCGAGTTCGATCTGCCCGGGGTGAAGGCCGACTCGCTGGACCTGGACGTCGAGCGCAACGTGTTGACCGTCCGTGCCGAACGCCCCGACCTCGACCCGGAACAGGAGACGGTGTCGGCCGAGCGCCCACGTGGCATCTTCAGCCGGCAGTTGTTCCTCGGCGAGAACCTCGACACCGACAAGATCGACGCCAGCTACCACGACGGCGTGTTGCGGCTGACCATTCCGGTGGCGGAGAAAGCCAAGCCGCGCCGGATCGCGATCAGCCACGACGGCGAACAACAGTCGATCAGCGCCTGAGGCGCCGGTAGCCCGGTCACATCCACGCGGTGACCCCGTGCCGTCCCCACCTACTGCGACAGATTGAGGCGCGACCGACGCCGGATCCGGCGGAACGCGCACCGCCACTTGTCGTGGCTTGCTCGCGGGGACCGCACGGCGGTCATCGCCCAGGGTGGGCGCGCCGACAAGCCCGGCACGCGCGCCCACCCCCTCCTTGAGCGCGACACCAGAGTGTGCCATGAGTGACCCGTATGCGGTGCTGGGCGTGGCGCGGACCGCAACCCAGGAGGAGATCACCCACGCGTATCGCCGCCAGCTGCGCACCCATCATCCCGATACCCGCTGCGGCAGCGTGGATTCGGCCGCCGACGAGGGGCTGCGCCAGATCCTCGCCGCCTATGCGTTGTTGCGTGACCCGCGCCGGCGCGCCGAGTATGAACGTGCCACCGCCACGGACGCGGCACCGGTCCGGGTGACGGTCACCCGCGTTGCCCCCGGCCAGGACGGTCCGCCGCTGCGGGCCGGTCCGGTCCGCTGGCACCCGAGCCGCTAAGGCGGCGCCGCTGGGGCGGACTTGTCGGACCCCAGTGGTGTCATGCCGGTATGACCGAACGCTGGAACCCCGAGGCGCGCGCCGCCCTCGATCCGGCGCGGCGCGGCCGGCTGCGGGTGCTGGGTGGCCCCGGGACCGGCAAGACCAGCCTGCTGGTCGACGCCGCGGCCGCCCACATCGGCGCCGGCGCCGACCCGGAGTCGATCCTGCTGCTGACCCCCGACCGGCTCGGCGTGGCCGCCCGCAGCGCGATGACGACCGCGTTGTTGCGGGCACGCGGGGCCGGCCCCGCGGTGATCCGCGAACCGCTGCTGCGCACCGTGCACGGCTACGCGTTCGCGGTGCTGCGGTTGGCCGCCCAGCGCACCGGCGATCCGCCGCCGCGGCTGGTCACCGGCGCCGAACAGGACGGCATCATCCGCGAACTGCTCGCCGGTGACCTCGAGGACGGCGCCGACTGGCCGGAGTCACTGCTGCCCGCGCTGGGCACCGACGGGTTCGCCACCGAACTGCGAAACCTGCTGGCGCGCTGCGCCGAACGCGGGGTCGAGCCGCGCGACCTGCAGCGGTTGGGGCGGCTGTCCGGGCGCCCGGAGTGGTCGGCCGCGGGCCGGTTCGCGCGGCAGTACGAGCAGGTGATGCTGCTGCGCGCGGCGGTCGGGACCGCCGCCCCGCAGGCCACGATGCCGGCGCTGGGGGCCGCCGAACTCGTCGGGGCCGCGCTGGAGGCCTTCGCGGTCGACCCGGAACTGTTGGCCGCCGAACGCGAGCGGGTCCGGATCCTGTTGGTCGACGACGCTCAGCACCTGGACCCGCAGGCCGCCCAGCTGGTGCGGGTGTTGGCCGCCGGTGCCGACGTGACGCTGCTCGCCGGCGATCCCACCCAGGCGGTGTTCGGGTTCCGGGGCGCGGACCCGGATGCGCTGCTGGGCGGCGACGACCCGGCGGTGACGTTGACGGTCTCGCGGCGCTGCGCGCCCGCGGTGGCCCGCGCGATCACCGGTGTCGCGCGCCGGCTGCCGGGCGGCACCGGGCCCGAGCTGGGCAGCGCGGTCACCGAGCCCGGCGCGGTGCGGGTGCAGCTGGCCGCCTCCGGGCACGCCGAGGCGGCCCTGATCGCCGACACGCTGCGGCGGGCGCATCTGATCGACGGCGTGCCGTGGTCGCAGATGGCGGTGATCGTGCGGTCGGTGCCGCGGGCGGCGGCCCGGTTGCCGCGGGCGCTGGCCGCCGCC
>NZ_MLQM01000075.1:0-23090 GCF_001854525.1 Mycobacterium talmoniae | reverse complement strand
GGCGTGCCCGTTCGGCGGCGCGGGGGCGCGGATGTATCGCACCGGGGATGTGGTGCGCTGGCGTGCCGATGGCCAACTGGAGTATCTGGGCCGCGCCGACGAGCAGGTCAAGATCCGCGGCTACCGCATCGAACTCGGCGAAATCCAGGCGGCACTCAGCGCGCTCGAGGGTGTAGACCAGGCGGCGGTGATTGCCCGCGAGGACCGCCCCGGCGATAAGCGGCTGGTCGCCTATGTCACCGGCACCGCCGAACCCGCCGAAATCCGCGCCGCACTGGCCGATCGGTTACCGCCGTACATGGTTCCCGCCGCGGTGGTGGTGCTCGACGCGCTGCCACTGACCCCGAACGGCAAGCTCGACAAACGCGCGTTGCCGACACCGGAATACACCGAGGCGGACCGGTATCGCGCCCCGGTCAACGCGGTCGAGGAGATCCTGGCCGGCATCTACGCCCAGGTGCTCGGGCTGGACCGGGTCGGGGTCGACGACTCCTTCTTCGACCTCGGCGGCGACAGCATCTTGTCCATGCAGGTGGTGGCGCGGGCCCGCGCCGCCGGGGTGATGTTCAAGCCGCGCGACGTGTTCGTCGAACAGACGGTGGCCCGGCTGGCCCGCGTCGCCAGCGTGTCCACCGGTGAGACCGACCTCACCGACGAGGGCACCGGACCAGTGCCGGCCACCCCCATCATGCGGTGGCTGCACGACGTCGGCGGCCCGGTCGAGCAGTTCAACCAGACGATGGTGGTACAGGCCCCCGTCGGGGTCACCGAAGCCGATGTCGTAATGGTGTTGCAGGCCTTGCTGGATCGCCACGAGATGTTGCGGCTGCGCGCCAACGACGACGGCGCCGGCGGATGGTCACTGCAGGTACCCGAACCGGGTGCGGTCGACGCGGTGAGTTGCCTGCAATCGGTCGAGGTGTTTACCGATGCGGTGCTGGTGGAGGCGCGGTCACGACTGAACCCGGCGACGGGGATGATGCTCAGCGCGGTGTGGGCGGCATCCACCAGCCAGTTGGTGCTGATGATTCACCACCTGGCCATCGACGGGGTGTCGTGGCGGATCCTGTTGGAGGACCTCAACCTCGCGTGGGCCCAGCATCGCCGCGGCCAGCCGGTGGCCCTGCCGAGGACGGGCACCTCGTTTGCCCGGTGGGCGTCGCTGCTGGCCGAGCACGCGTCCGACCCCGACGTCGTGGGCCAGGCCCGGGTGTGGCAGCAAGTGGCGGCGACCCCACCCATGCTGCCGGCGGTCCAGCCGGCGACCGACACGTTTGCCACCGCCGGCAAGCTGTCGATGTCGCTGGATGCCGAGACCACCGGAATGCTGCTCGGCGAAGTGCCGGCGGCGTTTCACGCCGGGGTGCAAGACATTCTGCTGATCGCGTTCGGGTTGGCGGCCGCCGAATTCTTCGGCGCCACCGGCGCGCCGATCGGGATCGACGTCGAGGGCCACGGCCGCCAGGAGGAACTCGGCCCGGATGTGGATCTGTCGCACACGGTGGGCTGGTTCACCACCAAGTACCCGGTGGCCCTGACCGTCGCCGGGGTGTCCTGGGCGCAGGTGGTGGCCGGGGAGGCCGCGCTGGGCCCGCTGATCAAAGACGCCAAAGAACAACTCCGCGCCCTGCCCGACGGCCTGACCTACGGACAGTTGCGCTACCTCAACCCCGAGATCGAGCTGCCCGGATCCGATCCGACGATCGGATTCAACTACCTGGGCCGGCTCGGTGGGGCACCCGAAACAAACGGCGACACCTGGCGCATCGGCGCAGATGCCTTGCCGCTGGCCTCGGTCGGTGCGGCCATCCCCATGCCGTTAGCGCACACCGTGGAGCTCAACGCCGGCACCATCGACACCGACACCGGTCCGCACCTGTATGCCGATTGGACGTGGGCGCCGTCGGCCGTCGATGAAGCGCAACTGAGCCGCTTGAGCCGATTGTGGTTTGACGCGCTGGCCGGGATCTGCGCGTACGTGCGCCGCGGCGGCGGCGGGCTGACCCCGTCCGACATTGCGCCGGCTCGGTTGAGCCAGCAGCAGATCGACGACCTGTGCCAGCGGTATCGGGTCGCCGACGTGTTGCCGCTGACCCCGCTGCAGCACGGGCTGCTCTTCCACGCGAACACCGCGGCCGACAACGCCGACGACGTGTACGCCATGCAATTGGACATCACCGTGGCGGGAGTCCTCGACCCGGATCGGCTCCGGGATGCGGTGCAGGCGGTGGTCGCCCGCCACCCCCACTTGGTCGCCCGATTCTGCGACCAATTCGACGAACCGGTGCAGATCATCCCGGCCGATCCCGAACCGGGATGGCAGTACCTCGAACTCGACGCCGACGACCAGATCCAGCAATTGTGCGCGGCCGAACGCGCCGCGGTCAGCGAGCCCGGCGACGCGGCACCCCTTCGGGCCGCGCTGATCCGCGTCGGCCAGGACCGGCACCGGTTTGTGCTGACCTTCCATCACATCGTGCTCGATGGCTGGTCGCTGCCGATCCTGCTGCAGGAAATCTTCGCCGGCTACTACGGGCAGCGATTACCGGCGCCGGTGCCGTACCGCCGGTTTGTTGCCTGGCTGGCCGACCGCGACCGCGACGCCGCCCGGGCGGCCTGGCGGGAGGTGTTCGACGGGTTCGAATCCCCGACCCTGGTGGGACCGCCCGACCGGACGAATGTGGGAACCCGAGGCGCGGAAGCGTTTCGGCTGCCCGAGCACACCACCCGGGCGGTGAGCGAACTGGCGCGCTCCCGCCACACCACCGTCAACACCGTTTTGCAGGCGGCGTACGCGCAGCTGCTGTGCTCGCTGACCGGCCGACCCGATGTGACCTTCGGTGTCACCGTCTCCGGGCGCCCGGCCGAGGTCCCCGGCGCGGACACCATGGTGGGGCTGTTGATCAACACCGTGCCGGTGCGCGCACAGATCGCCCCGACGACCAGCACCGCCGAGCTGCTCGACCAGCTGCAAGCCAGCCACACCCAGACTCTTGAACATCAGCACTTGGCGCTGCACGAGATTCACCGCGTCACCGGGCACGACCAACTGTTCGACACCCTGTTCGTGTACGAGAACTATCCGGTCGACACCGCCGCGTTGTCCGGCGGCGACGGGTTGGCCATCACCGAGTTCACCAACCGCGAATACAACCACTACCCGCTGACGCTGCAAGCCCTGCCCGGCCGCGAACTGAACCTGCGGGTCGAATACGACACGGAGGTGTTCGCCGCGGGCGACATTGCGGCGCTGATCGAGCGGCTGCGACGGGTGCTGGCGGCGATGATTGCCGAACCCACCCAACGGTTGTCGTCGATCGATCTGCTCGATGCGCCCGAGCGCGCCCGGCTGGACGAAATCGGTAATCGCGCGGTGTTGACGGCGCCGGCGCGGACGTCGGTGTCGATCCCGGCGTTGTTCGGCGAGCAGGTGGCGCGGGTCCCCGAGGCGGTGGCGCTGAGCTTCCAGGGCCGGTCCATGACGTACCGGGAGTTGGAGGAGGCCGCGAACCGGTTGGCGCACCTGCTGGTCGAGCAGGGCGCCGGTCCGGGCGAGCGGGTGGCGCTGCTGTTCTCCCGGTCGGCCGAGGCCGTCGTGGCGGTGCTGGCGGTGCTCAAGACCGGGGCCGCCTATCTGCCGATCGACCCGGTGGCGCCGGAGGCCCGGATGCAGTTCATGCTGTCCGACGCCGGGCCGATCGCGGCGGTCACCACCGGGGAGTTACTCCCGCGGCTAGCGGGCTTTGACGGGGCGGTCATCGACGTCGGCGATCATCGTCTTGACGCCCAACCGGCCACGGTGTTGCCGGCGCCAACCGGCGACGACATCGCCTACATCATCTACACGTCGGGCACCACCGGGATGCCCAAAGGCGTAGCGGTCGCTCACCAAAACGTGACCCGGCTGCTGGAGACGCTGGATGCCGACGTGGCGCGGTCCGGGGTGTGGACGCAGTGCCATTCGTTGGCGTTTGACTACTCGGTGTGGGAGATGTTCGGCCCGCTGCTGGCCGGCGGCCGACTGGTGGTGGTGCCCGAGACGACGGCGCGCTCCCCGGAAGACCTGCACGCCTTGCTGGTCGCCGAACGAGTCAGCGTGCTCAGCCAAACCCCGTCCGCGTTCTATGCGCTGCAAACCGCCGACGCGCTGCAACCCGACGTCGCACGACAGCTCACCCTCGAGACCGTGGTCTTCGGCGGCGAAGCCCTTGAACCGCAGCGCCTCCGGGCATGGCTGGACCGCCATCCGGGTGCGCCGCGGCTGATCAACATGTACGGCATCACCGAGACCACGGTGCACGCCTCGTTCCGGCCGATCACCGTCGCCGACACCGACCACAGCGCCAGCCCCATCGGGGTGCCGTTGCGCCACCTCGCGTTCTTCGTGCTGGACCAGTGGCTCCGACCGGTGCCGACCGGGGTGGTCGGGGAGCTGTACGTGGCCGGCGCCGGGCTGGCCTGCGGGTATGTGCGCCGGGGCCCGTTGACCGGGTCGCGGTTCGTGGCGTGCCCGTTCGCGGGTCCGGGCGCGCGGATGTACCGCACCGGGGATGTGGTGCGCTGGCGTGCCGATGGCCAACTGGAGTATCTGGGCCGCGCCGACGAGCAGGTCAAGATCCGCGGGTATCGCATCGAGTTGGGCGAAGTCCAAGCCGCACTGAGCGCACTCGCGGGCGTGCAGCACGCGGTGGTGATCGCCCGCGAGGACCGCCCCGGCGACAAGCGGCTGGTGGGTTACATCACCGGCACCGCCGATCCGGCCACCGCGCGCACGAAGCTGGCGGAGCGACTGCCCGACTATATGGTGCCCGCCGCGGTGGTGGTGCTCGACGCGCTGCCGCTGACCCCGAACGGCAAACTCGACAAACGGGCGTTGCCGACACCGGAATACACCGAGGCAGACCACTATCACGCCCCAGGCAACGCCGTCGAAGAGCTGCTGGCCGGCATCTACGCCCAGGTGCTCGGGCTGGAGCGGGTCGGGGTCGACGACTCGTTCTTCGATCTCGGCGGCGACAGCATCTTGTCGATGCAGCTGGTGGCCCGGGCCCGGGCCGCCGGGGTGCTGTTCAAGCCGCGCGACGTGTTCGTCGAACAGACCGTGGCCCGGCTGGCCCGGGTCGCCGCGGTGACCACCGGTAGCGACAGCCCGGTCGACGAGGGCATCGGACCCGTGGCGGCCACCCCCATCATGCGCTGGCTGCACGACGTCGGCGGCCCGGTGGAACAGTTCAACCAGACGATGGTGGTGCAGGCCCCGGCGGGGGTGACCGACGCCGATGTCGTGGTGCTGTTGCAGGCCTTGCTGAATCGGCACGGGATGCTGCGGCTCCGCGTCGACGACTGGGCAGGCGACTGGTCGCTGACGGTGCCCGAGGCCGGTTCGGTGGACGCGCGCGAATGCCTGCACACGGTCGACACGCTGTCCGATGCGGTGCTGGTGCAGGCCCAGGCCCGGTTGGACCCGGCCGCCGGGGTCATGCTCAGCGCGGTGTGGGAGCGCGCCACCGGCCGGTTGGTGTTGATGATTCACCACCTGGCCGTGGACGGGGTGTCGTGGCGGATCCTGTTGGAGGACCTCAACCTTGCATGGGCCCAGCACCGCAGCGCCCAGCCGGTGGCCCTGCCGACATCAGGGACCTCGTTTGCCCGGTGGGCGTCGCTACTGGCCGAGCACGCCCGCGATCCGGAAGTTCTGGGCCAGGCCGAGGTGTGGCGGCAGGCGGCGGCCACCCCGGCGGCGCTACCGACGGTGCGACCCGACGTGGATACCTACGCCACCGCCGGGCACCTGGCGGTGCCGCTCGATGACCCCGAGACCACCCGGATGCTGCTGGGGCAGGTTCCCGCGGCATTCCACGCGGGCGTACACGAGATCTTGTTGATCGCGTTCGCGTTGGCGTTGGCCGAGTTTGGGGACCGTCGCGGCACGCCGATCGGGATCGACGTGGAGGGCCATGGCCGCGACGAGGAGCTGGGCCCGGATGTGGATTTGTCGCACACGGTGGGCTGGTTTACCACCAAGTACCCGGTGGCGCTGACTGTCGCCGGACTGTCGTGGGCGCAGGTGGCGGCCGGCGACGCCGCGCTGGGGCCACTGATCAAAGACGCCAAAGAACAACTCCGCGCCCTGCCCGACGGGCTGACCTACGGGCTGCTGCGCTACCTCAACCCCGACGTCGAACTGCCCGAATCCGATCCGGTGATCGGGTTCAACTACCTGGGCCGGTTGGGTACGGCCGGCGAAATGTCCGAGGAGCTGTGGCGGATCGGTCCGGACGGTTTGTCGGTCACCGGCGCGGCCGCGGCGCTCCCGATCCCGTTGCCGCACACCGTCGAGCTCAACGCCGCCACCCTCGACACCGACACCGGCCCGCGCCTGCACGCCAATTGGACGTGGGCGCCCTCGGCGCTCGACCAGGCCCAGATCGACCGGTTGAGCCGGTTGTGGTTCGAGGCCCTGGCCGGGATCTGCGCGTATGTGCGCCGCGGCGGCGGCGGATTGACCCCGTCCGATATTGCGCCGGCCCGGTTGAGCCAGCAGCAAATCGACGAACTGTGCCAGCAGTATCGGGTCGCCGACGTGTTGCCGCTGACCCCGCTGCAGCAGGGCCTGCTCTTTCACGCCAGCAGCACGCCGGACACCAACGGGCACAACCCCGGCGACGCGGGTGAACTGTACGCGGTGCAGCTGGACTTCACCGTGACCGGCCGGCTCGATCCGCAACGGCTCCGGGATGCCGTGCAGGCGGTGGTCAATCGGCATCCCAACCTGGCCGCCCGGTTCTGCGATCAGTTCGGCGAGCCGGTGCAGGTCATTCCGGCCGATCCGGCGGTGGGGTGGCGCTATGTCGAGCTGCACACCGGAAACGGTCACGGCGACATCGATACGCAAGTTCAGCGGCTGTGTGCTGCCGAGCGCGTCGCGGTCAGCGACCTGAACGGCCAGCCGGCCTACCGGGCCGCGCTGATTCGCGTCGCCGAAGACCGGCACCGGTTTGTGCTGACCAATCACCACATCGTGCTCGACGGCTGGTCGACGCCCATCTTGCTGCGGGAAATCTTCGCCGGCTATTACGGGCAGCGGCTGCCCGCACCGGTGCCGTACCGCAGGTTTGTTACCTGGCTGGCCGAGCGAGACCGCGCGGCCGCGCAGGCGGCCTGGCGGGAGGTGTTCGCCG
Organism: Mycobacterium talmoniae; assembly: GCF_001854525.1. Classification (NCBI taxonomy): domain Bacteria; kingdom Bacillati; phylum Actinomycetota; class Actinomycetes; order Mycobacteriales; family Mycobacteriaceae; genus Mycobacterium; species Mycobacterium talmoniae. Next base: position 15,909 of record NZ_MLQM01000075.1, on the reverse strand, counting down.
GGTTTGACACCCCGACCTTGGTGGGTCCGCCGAACCGGGTGGGACTGAGCACCCGAGGCGCGGAATCGTTCCGCATCTCGGAGCAGACCACCCGGGCGGTGAGCGAGTTGGCACGCTCGTGTCACACCACCGTCAACACGGTGCTGCAGGCGGTTTGGGCGCTGCTGCTGACCTCGCTGACCGGCCGGCACGACGTCGCCTTCGGTGTCACGGTCTCCGGGCGCCCCACCGATCTGGCCGGCGCCGACTCAATGGTGGGCTTGTTCATCAACACCGTGCCGGTGCGGGCGCAGATCACCCCGGCCACCACCACCGCCGACCTGCTCGACCAGCTGCAAACCGTCCACGCCCGCACCCTTGAGCATCAGCACTTGGCGCTACACGAGATTCACCGCATCACCGGCCACGACCAGCTGTTCGACACCCTGTTCGTCTACGAGAACTATCCGGTCGACACCGCCGAGTTGTCGAGCACCGACGGGTTGGCCATCACCGAGTTCACCAACCGCGAATACAACCACTACCCGCTCACGCTGCAAGCCGTGCCGGGCACCGAACTGGGTCTTCGAATCGAGTACGACACCGCCGTGTTCGATGCGGCGAGGGTCAAGACGTTGATCGAGCGGTTCGAGCGGGTGTTGGCGGCGATGACGGCGGATTTGGGGCAGCGGTCATGACCGATCCGGCGCGGCGGTTGTTGTCGATTGATCTGCTGGATGGGGGTGAGCACGCCCGGCTGGATGAGTGGGGTAATCGGGCGGTGCTATCGGCGCCAGCCACGACGTCGGTGTCGATTCCGGTGTTGTTCGCCGAGCAGGTGACGCGGGCGCCGGAGGCGGTGGCGCTGACCTTTGCGGGCCGGTCGATGACGTACCGGGAGTTGGATGAGGCCGCGACTCGGTTGGCGCATGTGCTGGTCGGCCAGGGTGCGGGGCCGGGGGAGTATGTGGCGCTGTTGTTTTCCCGCTCGGCCGAGGCGATCGTGGCGATTTTGGCGGTGTTGAAGTCCGGGGCGGGGTATCTGCCGATCGATCCGATGCATCCCGATGCGCGGATCGAGTTCATGCTGAACGACGCCGCGCCCATCACGGCGATCACCACCAATGAGTTACTCCCGCGGCTAGGTGGCTTTGATGGGCCGGTCATCGATATCAACCATCCCCGCATCAACGGCTACCCGGGCACCGCGCTGCCGACACCGGCCGCCGACGACATCGCCTACATCATTTACACGTCGGGCACCACCGGGGTGCCCAAGGGCGTCGCCGTCACCCACCGGAACGTGACTCAACTGCTGGCCCTGACCGATACCGATCTGCTGCGCGCGGGGGCGTGGACGCAGTGTCATTCGTTGGCGTTCGACTACTCCGTGTGGGAGATCTTCGGCGCGCTGCTAGGTGGCGGCCGGCTGATAGTGGTTCCCGAATCGGTGGCCTGCTCACCGGACGACATGCACGCCTTGCTGATTGCCGAACGGGTCAGCGTGTTAAGCCAGACCCCGTGGGCAGCGGCGATGCTGTCGCCGGAGGGTTTGGAGTCGACAACACTTGTGGTGGCCGGCGAAGCCTGCCCGCCCGAGGTGGTCGACCGGTGGGCGTCGGGCAGGCTGATGGTCAACGCCTACGGCCCTACCGAAACCACGGTGTATGCGTCGATGAGCGCGCCGTTGGCCCCCGGAATGGGTGTTCCGCCAATCGGTTCGCCGGTACCGGGGGCGGCGTTGTTTGTACTGGATCAGTGGTTGCGGCCCGTTCCGGTGGGCGTGGCCGGCGAGTTGTATGTCGCTGGTGGCGGGTTGGCGTGTGGGTATGTGGGTCGGGCGGCCTTGACGGGGTCGCGGTTTGTGGCGTGTCCGTTTGGGGGACCGGCGGCGCGGATGTACCGCACCGGGGATGTGGTGTGTTGGCGTGCCGACGGCCAGTTGGAGTACGTCGGCCGTGCCGACGAGCAAGTCAAGATCCGCGGGTATCGCATCGAATTGGGTGAGATCCAAGCGGCGCTAGCCGGGCTGGACGGGGTGGGGCAGGCGGTGGTGATCGCCCGTGAGGCCCATCCCGGGGATAAACGATTGGTGGGCTACGTCACCGGGGGTGCCGACCCCGCCGGGATGCGTGCCGCACTAGCCGAACAGTTACCGCCGTACATGGTTCCGGCGGCCGTGGTGGTGCTCGACGAGCTGCCGCTGACCCCCAACGGGAAACTTGACAAGCGGGCGCTGCCGACGCCGGAATACACCGAGGCGGGCCGGTATCGGGCTCCGGGCAGCCCCACCGAGGAGATCCTGGCCGGCATCTACGCCCAGGTGCTGGGGCTGGACCGGGTGGGGGTCGACGACTCCTTCTTCGAGCTGGGTGGCGACAGTATCTTGTCGATGCACGTGGCGGCGCGCGCCCGTGCCGCCGGGCTGCGGTGTCGGCCGCGGGATGTTTTCGTCGAGCGGACCGTGGCCCGGCTGGCTCGGGTGGCCGAAGGCGAGGCCGGTCTAGCCGAGGACGGGGATGAGGGCGTGGGGCCGGCGCCGTTGACGCCGATCATGTGCTGGCTGCGCGGTGTGGGCGGCCCGGTGGAGCAGTTCAATCAAACCGTGCTGGTGCAGGCTCCGGCGGGAGTGACCGAGGCCGATGTGGTGGCGCTATTGCAGGCGCTGCTGGACCACCACCCGATGCTGCGCCTGCGGGTCGACGACTGGGTGACGGACTGGTCGCTGTGGGTGCCTGGGGCCGGTTCGGTGGATGCGCACGCCTGCCTGCACACGGTGGATGCGTTGTCCGACGTGGAATTGCTGTTGGCGCGGTTGCGATTGAACCCGGCGGCCGGGGTGATGCTGAGCCCGTTGTGGGTCGCCTCCACCGAGCAGTTGGTGCTGACGGTCCATCACCTGGCGGTGGATGGGGTGTCGTGGCGGATCCTGTTGGAGGACCTCAATATTGCGTGGTCCCAACTTCGCAGCGGGCAGCCGGTGGCACTCCCGGCAACCGGTACCTCGTTCGTCCGATGGGCGCGTCTGTTGACCGAGCGCGCGCACTCCCCGGACCTCGTCGGCCAGGCCGAGGCGTGGCGGCAGGTGGCGGCGACTCCGGCAGCGTTGCCGGCGGTGATTCCTGCGTTGGATACGTACATGAACCCCGGGCAATTGTCGGTGTCGTTGGATATCGAGACGACCCGGATGGTGTTGGGGGAGGTGCCGGCAGCGTTTCACGCTGGGGTGCACGAGATTTTATTGATCGGGTTCGGGTTGGCGCTGGCGGAGTTTTTGGGCACCGGTGCCGAGCCGATCGGGATCGATGTGGAAGGCCATGGGCGCCAGGAGGAACTGGCTTCGGATGTGGACCTGTCGCGCACCGTGGGGTGGTTTACCACTAAGTATCCGGTGGCACTTGCCCTCGGAGGATTGTCCTGGGCGCAGGTGGTGACCGGGGGCCCTGCGCTGGGGGCGGCGGTGAAGAACGCCAAGGAGCAGCTGCGGGCCCTACCCGACGGCCTGACCTACGGATTGCTGCGCTACCTCAACAGCGACGTCGAACTGCCCGGACCCGATCCGGCGATCGGATTCAACTACCTTGGCCGTTCGGGTGCGGCGGGCGAGGCCTGCGAGAAACTGTGGCGGGTCGTGGATTGGGGCTCGTTGTTCGCTGACCGTGCCAACGCCGGTGTCCCCATGCCGTTGGCGCACACCGTGGAACTCAACGCCGGCACCGTCGATACCGACGCCGGCCCGCGCCTGCACGCCGATTGGACGTGGGCGCCCACGGCCCTGGATCAGGACCGGGTCGACCGGTTGAGCCGGTTGTGGTTTGAGGCCTTGGCCGGGATCTGCGCGTACGTCAAACGCGGCGGGGGCGGGTTGACCCCGTCCGATATCGCCCCGGCTCGCCTCGTCCAGCAGCAAATCGACGAACTGCAACAGCAATACCGGGTCGCCGATGTATTGCCGCTGACCCCGCTGCAGCAGGGGCTGCTCTTTCATGCCGCCGCTGCGCAGGACAGCGACGACGACGTGTACGCGGTGCAGCTGGGTTTCACCGTGACCGGACGGCTCGATCAGGGTCGGCTGCGGGATGCGGTGCAGGCGGTGGTCGGCCGACATCCCAACCTGGTGGCCCGATTCTGCCAACGGTTCGGAGATCCGGTACAGGTCATCCCGGCCGACCCCATAGCGGGGTGGCGGTATGTCGAACTCGACAGCGGCAGCGCCGCCGACGATCAGGTCGAGCGGATCTGCGCCGCCGAACGCGCCGAGGTCGGTGACCTCGACGGCCAACCGGCGTTCCGAGCCGCCTTGGTCCGAATTGCCGACGACCGGCACCGATTTGTGCTGACCTTCCATCACATCGTGCTCGATGGCTGGTCGCTGCCGATCGTGCTGCACGAAATTTTCGCCGGCTACTACGGATGGCGGCTTTCCGCGCCGGTGCCGTATCGCAGGTTTATCACCTGGCTGGCCGAGCGAGACCGTGAAGCTGCCCGCGCGGCCTGGCGGGAAGTGTTCGCCGGCTTTGATTCCCCGACGCTGGTGGGCCCGCCGGATCGGCTGGGGCTGGGCAGCCGCGGAGTGGAAACGTTCCGGATCCCTGCGCACACCACCCGTGCCATTGGCGAGTTGGCGCGCTCGCGTAACACCACCATCAGCACGGTGCTGCAAGGTGCGTGGGCGCTGTTGCTGTGCTCGTTGACCGGCCGAAGTGATGTGGCTTTCGGCGCCGTGGTGTCCGGTCGTCCGGCTGAGCTTGCCGGTGCGGACTCGATGGTGGGGCTGTTGATCAACACCGTGCCCGTGCGTGCGACCATCACGCCGACGACCACCGCCGCCGACCTGCTCGGCCAGCTGCAAAGTTCCCATGGCAACACCCTCGACCATCAGCATTTGGGGCTCACCGAGATTCACCGCATTACCGGTCACGATCAACTATTCGACACCGTATTCGTCTACGAAAACTACCCGGTCGACACCGTGGCATTCTCAGGCACCGACGGACTGGCAATCTCCGAATACACCAGCCGCGACTACTACCACTACCCGCTTGCGGTGCAGGCCCTCCCCGGCCGCGAACTGACACTTGTCGTCCAATTCCGCACCGACGTATTCGACGCAGAAGGCATCACGACATTGATCGAACGCTTGCAGCAGGTGCTGGCGGCGATGACCGCCGATCCGGCCCGGCGGCTGTCATCGATCGATGTGGTCGGCGCGGTGCGCCACACCCAACGCTGGCCAGCGCCCGCTCCGGTGTGCACACCGGGTAACCACCACACGGCCACGGCGAGCCCGGTCGAGCAGATCCTGGCCAGCATCTACGCCAAAGTCCTCGGTGTCGAGCACGTCGGCGTCGACGAGTCGTTTTTCGACCTGGGCGGGGATTCCTTGGCGGCGATGCGGGGAATCGTCGCGATCAACACCGCCCTTGACACCCACCTTCCGGTGCGCACGCTATTCGATACACCGTCGGTTCGAATCTTGAGCCGACAGTTGGACACGGACCAGTCGGTGGGCTGGTTTGAGCGGGTGTTGGCGGCGATGACGGCGGATTTGGGGCAGCGATCATGACCGATCCGGCGCGGCGGTTGTTGTCGATCGATCTGCTTGACGGGGGTGAGCGCGCCCAGCTGGATGAGTGGGGTAATCGCGCGGTGCTGTCGGAGCCCGTGAAGCCGGCGGTGTCGATTCCGGTGTTGTTGGCCGAGCAGGTGGCGCGGGCGCCGGAGGCGGTGGCGCTGACCTTTGAGAGCCGCTCGCTGACGTACCGAGAGTTGGACGAGGCCGCGAATCGGTTGGCGCATGTGTTGGCCGGTCAGGGTGCGGGGCCGGGGGAGTGTGTGGCGCTGCTGTTTTCCCGGTCCGCCGAGGCGGTCGTGGCGATCTTGGCGGTGTTGAAGTCTGGGGCGGCGTATCTGCCGATCGATCCGATGTATCCCGATGCGCGGATCGAGTTCATGCTGAACGACGCCGAGCCGATCACGGCGATCACCACCGCGGGCCTGCGGTCGCGGTTGGACGGGCACGGCCTGGCAGTCATCGATGTCGATGATCCTCATATCGCTGCCCAGCCCACTACGGCGTTGCCGGCACCGGCCGCCGACGACATCGCCTACATCATCTACACCTCGGGGACCACCGGGATGCCGAAAGGCGTCGCCATTGCCCATCACAACGTGACCTGGCTGCTGGAGTCGTTGGATGGTGAGTTGGCACCCGGACGGGTGTGGACGCAGTGCCATTCGTTGGCGTTTGACTATTCGGTGTGGGAGATCTTCGGCGCACTGCTGGCCGGTGGCCGGTTGGTGGTGGTGCCCGAGGCGTTAGCGCGGTCGCCGGAAGATCTGCACGCCCTGCTGATCACCGAACGGGTCAGCGTGTTGAGCCAGACCCCGTCGGCGTTTTATGCCCTGCAAACCGCCGACGCATCACAGCCCGAGCCGGGTGATCGGCTTTCCCTCGAAACGGTGGTGTTTGGCGGCGAAGCCCTTGAACCGCAGCGCCTTCGGGCATGGCTGGACCGTCATCCCGAAACACCTCGCCTGATCAACATGTATGGCATCACCGAGACCACGGTGCATGCCTCGTTTCGGCCGATCGTCGACGGTGACGCCGACAACACGGCGAGCCCCATTGGGGCGCCGCTGAGCCACCTCGCTTTTTTCGTCTTGGATCGGTGGTTGCAGCCGGTTTCGCCGGGCGTGGTCGGTGAGCTGTATGTGGCTGGACGGGGCGTGGGCCTTGGGTATGTCGGCCGGGCCGGGCTGACGGGAACGCGGTTTGTGGCGTGTCCGTTCGGGGGACTCGGGGTGCGGATGTATCGCACCGGGGATGTGGCGCGCTGGGGTGCTGACGGGCAGTTGGAGTACCTGGGACGGGCCGATGACCAGGTCAAAATTCGGGGATATCGCATCGAGCTGGGGGAGATCCAGGCGGCCTTAGGTTCACTTGATGGTGTCGAGCAGGCGGTGGTGATCGCGCGGGAGGATCGTCCTGGGGATAAGCGTCTGGTGGGTTATGTGACCGGGAAGGTCGATGTGGCCGGCACACGGACGACGTTGGCGCAGCGGCTGCCCGACTATATGGTCCCGGCCGCGGTGGTGGGTATCGAGGAGTTGCCGTTGACGGCGAACGGCAAACTCGACAAGCGGGCGTTGCCGGCGCCGGAATACACCGAGGTGGACCGGTATCGCGCTCCGGGCAGCCCCACCGAGGAGATCTTGGCCGACATCTATGCCGAAGTGCTGGGGCTGGAACGGGTGGGCATCGACGACTCGTTCTTCGACCTCGGTGGCGACAGCATCCTGTCCATCCACGTGGCGGCGCGTGCTCGTGCCGCCGGGCTGCGGTGTCGACCGCGGGATGTTTTCGTCGAACGGACCGTGGCCCGACTGGCCCGGGCGGTCGACGGTGACGCTGGTCCAACCGATCACGGTGATGACGGTGTGGGCAAGGTCGTCACGACCCCGATCATGTACTGGCTGCGCGATCTGGGTGGCCCGATTGAGCAGTTCAACCAGACGATGGTGCTCCAGGCCCCCGCGGGGGTCACCGAGGACGATGTGCTGGTGCTGTTGCAGGCGCTGCTGGACCACCACCCGATGTTGCGGCTGCGCGTGGACAACTGGGTGCTGGACTGGTCGCTGACGGTGCCCGACGTCGGCTCGGTGGATGCGCGCGGCTGCCTGCAGACCGTGGATGCGTTGTCCGATGTGGCGTTGCTGTTGGCGCGGTTGCGGTTGAACCCGGCGACCGGGCTGATGCTCAGCGCCGTCTGGGATCGCGCCACCGGCCAGTTGGTAGTGATGATTCATCACCTCGCGGTGGATGGGGTGTCGTGGCGGATCCTGCTGGAGGACCTCAATATTGCGTGGGCCCAGCACCGCAACGGCCAACCGATAGCACTCCCGGCCACCGGGACCTCGTTTGCCCGGTGGGCGTCGCTGCTGGCGGAGTATGCGCGCGACCCGGCGGTGGTGGAGCAGGCTCAGCTGTGGCGGCAGGTGGCGGCGGCCCCGGCGGCGTTGCCGGCGATGATTCCGGCGTTGGATACGCATGTGAGCGCGGGGAAGTTGTCGGCATCGCTGGATGCCGAGACGACCCGGATGCTGTTGGGGGAGGTGCCGGCGGCGTTTCACGCCGGAGTGCAAGACATTCTGCTCATCGCGTTCGGGTTGGCCTTGAAGCAGTTTTTGGGACGCCGCAGCATACCGATCGGGATCGCTGTGGAAGGTCATGGGCGCCAGGAGGAGCTGGACCCGGATGTGGATCTGTCGCGTACGGTGGGCTGGTTTACTACCAAGTACCCGGTGGCGCTCACCGTCGGAAAACTACCCTGGGCGCAGGTGGTGGCCGGGGACACCGCGCTCGGCTCGCTGATCAAAGACGCCAAAGAACAACTCCGCGCCCTGCCGGACGGCCTGACCTACGGACTATTGCGCTACCTCAACCGCGCCAGCGATCCGGGTGAATCGGATCCGGCTATCGGGTTCAACTACCTGGGCCGGATCGGTGGCGCGGCTGCCGCGGAGTCCGAGGATCTGTGGCGGATCGGTGATTGGGGGTCGGTGTTCACCGACCCCGCCAACGCCGGTGTCCCGGTGCCGTTGGCGCATGCCGTGGAGCTCAATGCCGTCACCCTCGACACCGACGTCGGCCCGCGGCTGCGCGCCGATTGGACGTGGGCGCCCACGGTGCTGGATCAGCCCCGGGTCGAGCGGTTGAGCCGCTTATGGTTTGAGGCGTTGGTGGGTATTTGCGCGCACGTGCGCGCTGGCGGGGGCGGATTGACCCCGTCGGATGTCGCGCCCGCCCGGTTGAGCCAGCAGCAGATCGATGACCTGTGCCAGCAATACGAACTCGCTGATGTGTTGCCGCTGACCCCGCTGCAGCACGGGCTACTCTTTCACGCCGAGGCCGCACGGGGCAGCGACGACGATGTGTACGCGGTGCAGCTGGGTTTCACCGTGACCGGTCGGCTCGACCCGGATCGGCTGGGGGATGCGGTGCAGGCGGTGGTCGGCCGACATCCCAACCTGGTGGCCCGATTCTGCCAACGGTTCGGGGATCCGGTGCAGATCATCCCGGCCGATCCGGTGGCGGGGTGGCGCTATGTCGAGCTCGACGTCGGCGACGTTGATATCGATGAGCGCGTCCAGCAGTTGTGCGCGGCCGAACGCGGAGCGGTCGGTGAGCTCGATGGCGAACCGGCTTTTCGCGCGGCCCTCATCCGCGTTGCCGACGACCGGCACCGGTTCGTGCTGACCTTCCATCACATCGTGCTGGACGGGTGGTCGCTGCCCATCGTGCTGCAAGAAATTTTCGCCGGCTACTACGGGCAGCGGCTCCCTGCCTCGGTGGCGTATCGCGGGTTTGTCAGCTGGCTGGCCGAGCGAGACCGTGACGCCGCCCGTGCCGCCTGGCGGGAGGTGTTCGCCGGGTTTGACACCCCGACTCTGGTAGGTCCACCGGATCGGTTGGGGCTGGGACCCCGCGACATGGAATCGTTCCGGATCTCCGAGCAGACCACCCGTGACGTGACCGACCTGGCGCGTACCTGTCACACCACCGTCAACACGGTGCTGCAGGGTGCGTGGGCACTACTGCTGTGCTCGCTGACCGGGCGACACGATGTGGCCTTCGGTGCGGTGGTGTCCGGGCGTCCAGCCGAGGTGGCCGGTGTGGACTCGATGGTGGGGCTGCTGATCAACACCGTGCCGGTGCGCGCGACCCTCACCCCGACCACCACCACCGCCGATCTGCTCGACCAGCTGCAAACCGACCACACCCACACCCTTGAGCACCAACACCTGGGGCTCAACGAGATCCACCGCACCACCGGCCACGAAAGACTGTTCGACACCGTTCTCGTCTATGAGAACTACCCGGTCGACACCGCCGCGTTGTCGGGTGGCGACGGCTTGGCGATCACCGAGTTCATCATTCGCGACTACTACCACTATCCGCTTGTGGTGCAAGCCCTGCCCGGCCGCGAACTGACCCTACTCGTTCAATTCCGCACCGATGTATTCGACGCGAAAAGTATTGCGGCGCTGGTCGAACGGCTGCGGCAGATACTGGCGGCGATGACCGCCGATCCGGCGCAATGGCTGTCGTCGATCGATGTGCTCGACGAGCATTCTCGGCTGGCAGCCACCACGCCGGTGCCGACACCCGAACACCACGACAGCGGCGATGATTATCGTGCGCCGGCCAGCCCGGTGGAGCAGACCCTGGCCGGCATCTACACCGAGGCGCTCGGGGTCGAGCAGGTCGGACTCGACGAGTCCTTTTTCGAGCTGGGCGGGGACTCGCTTTCCGCGATGCGCACGATCAGGGCGATTAACACCGCCCTCGACGTCAACCTTGCCGTGCGCACCCTGTTCGACGCACCAGCCGTGAGAACCCTCAGCCGACAGCTAGACAAACACGCCCGACACCTGCGATCGGTACCACCACGCCCGGACAGCGAGGCCGACGGATAGCCGACCGGCACGGACGTACGGCGGCTACCACACACCGGGCACCAGGCGATGGCGCACCTGCTGCGTGTAGTCGCGGTAGCCGTCCAACTCTTGGTGGAGCAGCCGTTCTTCGTCGCGGATGCGCAAGGCCAACGCGACGACAGCCGGGATGACGAAGGCGAGTCCCCAGTAGGAGCCCAGCGCAAGCGGGACGCCGATCGTCGTGATCACGTTGCCGGTGTACATCGGGTGGCGCACCCAGCGATACAGTCCGGTGGAGACGAGCTGCTGGCCTTCCTCCACCCGCACGGTTGCGCCGGCATAGCTGTTCTGGATGATCACCAGGCTCGCCACACAAAGTCCAACGGCGACCAGCACATCGCCAAGCACACAGACGGCTGTCGGCACCGACGACCAACTAAAGCGATGGTCCAGGGCACTGACCACGAACATCGCGACCAGGGATACCCAGGCGCAGCCCATCGCGATCTTTTGTGCCGTTCGGGTTTCCGCCCCCGGCCCCCCACGCATCCGCCGCTGCAGCGCGGCCGGGTTCTTCCGCATCAAGTAGATCCCGGGGATCCAGTTGGACAGCGCCAGGACCAACAGCAACAGGACCCAGGCTTGCCAATAATCGAATGTCCAGGCCGGCAAGAACAGCATCATGCTGAACACGACGAGTCCACCAAGGCCGAACACCAACATTTTAGGAATGGTTGTCACGGGGCCTCCTTGCCGTCCGTCCCGCGAGCTGCGGCGGCGCGCCTTCCCCGCATGCTACTCAGCGCAATTCGGGATATAGGGGAGTTTCGTGGTTGCTTTCCTCCCGCGGGATGCATGTGGTCGGCCATGATGAACGACATGGCCGGCGAGACCTTCGATATCGACCGCATGCCGCGCGGCGGTCCGGACGCGTCGTGGCTGGACCGGCTGTTGGAGACCGATCGTCCGGAATACCTGGACCGCGACGACGTCGACGATCTCAAACGGCGCGTGGTTCGCTCGCTGGACCGCGGCGGACGGATTTTGGGCCACCACGAGATGTTCGCCCGCCTCGCCCTGGCGGAGGTCGCCGACGTGCCCGATCCCAACATCCTTGAGCTCGGCTCTGGCCACGGCGGGGTGGCGCGGGCTCTGGTGAAGTTGCACCCCACCGCGCAGGTCACGGCCACCGACATCGAGCCGACCTCGGTGGCCGCCATCGCGGCGGGGGACCTGGGCAGTCATCCCCGCGTCACCGTGCGGGAGATGGACGCCACCGCCATCGACGCCCCCGACGGGGGCTACGACCTGGCTGTGTTCGCGCAGTCCTTCCACCACCTACCTCCGCGGCAGGCTGTCCGGGTGTTCGCCGAAGGCACCCGGGTCGCCCACAAACTGCTGATCATCGACCTGCCACGGCTTTCCGCGCCGGTACATGTCGTCCAGCTGGTGTGCTTGCTGCCGTTCGCGGTGGTGTTTCCAGTGATGCACGACGGGCTGATCAGCGCGCTGCGCGCCTACAGCCCGTCCGCGCTGCGCGCCTTGGCCCGATACGCCGACCCGACGATCACCGTTGAGGTGCGCAAGAGTGCGTTCAACATTCGTGGGCGCCCACAGCTTGCGGTGGCGTACCGAGAAACCGGTTAGCTGCGCTATTGCAGACGCGTGCCGGCGAGGGAAAACTCGTTCAGCGTGCTCGACAGGCTGAGTCGCAAGTCCTCGCTCGATTTGCCCGGCTGATAGGCGAGAACAGAGATGAAGACCCGCCCGTGCAGTGTTCCCGACAACACCGCCAGCACCCCGCCCGCGCGGTGCAGCAGGGTCTTGGTCGCACGCGGGTAACGCCACGTCATCGCGAAGTAGTCGGCGTCGGTGCCGTCAGGGCGGTTGGCGCCCGGGGCGATGACGCCGAGATTGGATGACACGACCCGGGTTTCGCTGCCATAAACCACGCTGATCCGCCGGATCAGCCACTGCGGCAACAACGGAACGACCGGTAACAGTGCCCACCGCTCGTCGGGCGCTTCTCGCTGCCGCGTCAGCGCTTGCTTGATCGCGGCCCGGATTCCACGCAAATCCGTTGTCGCAGGTGTCGGGTCGACGGTGATGTCGACCTCGGTGACCGCGCCCGCGCGGGTATCGTCGGGGCCGCGCTCGTTGACGGGCATCGTCAAGGTGACTAAGCCGGCTGGGGTGACCCGTCCCAACCGCCGGGCGAGGCGGGCCGCGACCCCCGCCAGCAGTGCATTGCTGGTCCCTCCGAGTGAGCGTGCGCGGGCTTCCCACTCGTCAGCATCGACGAAGATCGTTTCCCGTGGGATGGCGATGCGTTCATCCGGGCCAGCAGCTGCCGGGGCGGCAGATCCGGCTTGGCTGCCGTTATGCCGGGCCAATCGTGCTGCAGCGACTATGGCGCGGCCGATGTCGGGGATATCGCGGACCGTTTGGCGCATGTCCTCGCGCACGGCCCGCCACGGTCGGCGGGATGCAGCAGCGGGCCAGCCAACGGTGGTGCCGCGGCCGCACGCCGCGTCCGCCAGCGCGTCGCACAGCCCGACCCCGTCGATGAGGCAATGCGAGGCGACCAAGCTGATTCCTGCCCCGCCGTCGGTGAACGGGAGCACCGCAAGGTGCCAGCCGGGCCCACGCTGGACATCCAAGGGGACCGGGGGCTGCTCGTCGAGCCAGGCATCGAATTCTTCCCGCGATCGGGGCGACGCGACGATCTCAATATCAGCGGACCGATTGGGTGATGTCCAGCGGTGACGGCCAAACGGCAATGGTGACCGTTCGATGCCGCGGCCCAATAACGGCCCCCGGTGAAGACGTTCGTGAAGTCGTCGCAGACCGTCGATGTCGACCGGGCGGTTGTAGACCCAGACACATTGCAGCTGGTTGGTGGCTCCTGTCGCTCGCTCGACGTCGAACGCGGTCTGGTCGAGCAGCTCGAGTACGTTACTCAGCTTCTTAGGCTCCTTCCTACCTAGTTGCTGCAGCGATCGCTATTCATGTTCGCGCGCTTCCGGCCGATGTGTCATATCTTCGTACAGATCGTCTAGCCACTCCCCCAAAAATTTTGAATTTTCAGACCGGTAGCGGCTGATACTGCGTTAAGATCTTGGGCGACTAGACCTGAGGCTCCCGCTGTCGATCGCAGAATTCACAGGGGAAGTGAAAGGCTAGAACCCGCGATGAAATTTGTGCTGGCAAGCTATGGAGCTCGTGGCGACGTTGAGCCTTGCGCCGTCGTGGGTCGCGAACTGCTTCGTAGAGGGCACGAAGTGCGCATTGCTGTTTCGCCCGACGTGGTTGGCTTCGCCGAGTCGGCGGGGCTCGCCGCGGTCGCTTACGGACCGGATTCGCAATCAGTGCTGGAGGACGATTCCCTCCTCAACTTCTGGAAGGATTTTCCCCGCAACTTGGGGAACCTGAGGGAGTTGAACAGGTTGCGACGCGAAACTAAAGAGCTCTTTACCGAATGCTGGGGTGAGATGAGCGCGACGCTGACATCGCTCGCGGACGGGGCTGACCTGCTGATCAGCGGCCCGGTTTTCGAGCAGCAAGCTGCGAACGTCGGGGAGTATTACGACATTCCGCTGGCCACGCTGCATACCTGGCCGACACGCGTCAACGGGCACCTGATTCCGATCCTGCCGTCTCCGTTGATGCGGTCCGCAATGGCGGGATTGGAGTGGTTGCATTGGAGGGAAACGAAGCGCGTTGAGGATGCGCAGCGTCGCGAACTAGGCCTACCGGAGACTAAAGCACCCTCTCCGCGGCGGATGACCAGACGTGGATCGCTGGAAATCCAGGCGTACGACGAAGTGTGTTTTCCAGGGCTGGCAGCTGAATGGGCGAAATGGCATGACCAGCGGCCCTTTGTTGGCACGCTGACGCTGCAGTTGGCGACTGACGCCGACGACGAGGTCACATCTTGGATTGCCGCGGGAACGCCGCCGATTTACTTCGGCTTTGGCAGCATTCCGGTCGACTCTCCCGCGGATACGCTGGCCATGATCGGCGCGGCCTGCGCGCAGTTGGGTGAGCGGGCACTGGTTTGCTCGGGCTGGAGTGACTTCAGCGGTCTCCCCGACTTCGACCACGTCAAGGTCGTGAGGACGGCGAATCACGCGGCGGTGTTTCCCGCGTGCAGCGCGGTCGTCCACCACGGTGGCGCGGGCACGACTGCCGCAGGCCTGCGCGCCGGAGTCCCCACGTTGATACTCTGGACGCTGCCCGATCACCAGATCTGGGGAGCGCAGATAAAGCGGTTGATGGTCGGCACAACCCGGCGCTTTTCGGGCACCACCCGTGAATCGCTGGTCGCGGACCTGCGCACGATCCTTTCTCCGCAATGCGTCACTCGAGCCCGCGAGATCGCCACCCGGATGACCGAACCCGCCACCAGCGTTGCGACCACCGCGGACCTTATTGAAGAGAAAGCTGGATTGCGGCGTGTTGGCTGACGGTGGTGTCGGGGCCTAGGAATGACCGTACGAGCAGCCGGCGCATTAGCTTAGGCAGTGCCCATGCCGTTCATCACCAACAAAATCCCAATCACGGCGAAGATGGCTGCCAGGATCCGCCGACTGCGTGGCCGCAGCCAGTTCTGCACGGCACCAAGTACTGCTTGGGTTTTCGCTGGCGTGGCTAGGTAGCTGACGAGGATGATCTCGACAACCGCAAGCGTCCCGGCGAGGAAAGCGATCGCGGCACTGACTTGCGTGCCGATAGCGGCGCCCGACGCCACGACGGTAGTGAGTACGAAGAAAACCGGGGGGATTGGCGGCATAGATCCGAGACCGATTACCAGCGAGACCCATACGGCTCCGTTGTCCCACGCGTTACGGCCGCGGGCGACCATCCGCCGCACTGCGGATCGGTCCTGCGTCGCCGCAGTCTGTCGGTGGCCTTGCGGGCGCGAAATTGCGGTCGGTGTGTCCGGGTCCAGTATCAGAGTCGATGTGTTGCCGCCCGATGTCGACAGGTGAACCCGCTTGCGTGTCGGGAAGCGCACCGCCATAAGAGCGGCGATCAACAGCGTGACCACCCCTACGCCGATTTCAATGTGCCGGACGGTGGAGCTCGCAGCCGTGGTCGGGTTGGCCATATCGTGCGCAAAAGTTTTAAACCCTGGTGTGACGTGCAGCATTACCAGCGGAACCAGGAGATAGGGAAGACTTGTGATCATGAAGCCGACCCAATAGGCGAGCAGGTTAGGCACGGGTCGTGGGCGGGAGATCAAAAGAAGGGTGACACCGAAACGTATTGGATCAAGTGCCATCAGAACGGTCACCCCCAGCACCGAGCTCCACATGGCCGGGACACTACCGCGTTAACCGTTGGCGTTTGGCTCTTTTGAAGGATAGCGTCCCGTGGAGTGGTGGACTTCGGATCGGGCGTGGTTCACGCGTTGTGATCAACGAGTCATGTTGAACGCTAGGCGATTTGGTGTTGTTTGGCAAGGGCTGCCGCGGCGTGTTTTTTGGC